>JANOQB010000211.1:0-10196 GCA_031422215.1 Cytophagales bacterium
AAAGCAAAGGATAGAAGTAAAAAAATAGTTATACTCGCTTTTGTATTAACGATTTCTTATGTTGGAATCACTTCTATGAAAATTAAAGATAATCCAATACCGTTTCAAGCCCAACACTTCTCGATGCTTTTACCAGAATGGTAGCACCTGAAATGGGATTTGATTTTAATTCTGCCATAAGCAAATCTTTGGTCTCAAAATAATGTGTCTCAGGAAAAGAACCTTTCGCAGACTTCATCAGCTTGCCGCACAAATAAACTCTATCAATTTTTTTCTCTTTCAGCAATTCGCCAATCCGCTTGTGCTCGCTCTCAGCTTCATCTTCCAATTCAAACATATCGCCCAGTATGGCTATTTTTTTTTTGGCATCCATCGAGGCGAGATTTAAAATGGCCGCTTCCATCGAGCTTGGGTTGGCATTATAAGCATCCAAGATAATGGTGTTGCTTCCCTTTTTTACAATCTGCGATCGCATGTTGCCTGGCACATAGCCCGCCACGGCTTGGTTTGCAGCATTGGCTTCCACACCAAAAAATTTTCCGATACAAAGCGCAACAACCATGTTTTCAAAATTGTAAGCACCCATCAATTGTGTTTGCACCACTTCGTCATTCTCCGCTTTAAAGCGGATGAAGGGATTTGCATCTAACAATTGCGCGTGAAAATAATCCCCCACTGCAGGATAGAAATAAGGCTTCTTAAACCGCTTGGCCATGTTTGCCAAAATCGTGTTTTGCGAATTGATGAACACCGTGCCCTCGTTGCTTATCAGGTGCTGATATAATTCCGATTTGCCACGGACAATATTTTCAAAACCGCCAAAGGTGCCGATGTGCGCCTTGCCAATGTTGGTGATAAAACCATGTGTGGGATTGGCGATAGAACTTAACGATGCAATTTCTCCTACATGATTGGCACCCATCTCAACCACGGCCATTTCATGCGTGCGATCAATGGACAAAATAGTTAGGGGAACACCAATGTGGTTATTCAAATTTCCTTTGGTGGAATAGGTTTTAAATTTTTTGCTGAGCACGGCATGCAACAATTCTTTGCTGGTGGTTTTGCCGTTCGATCCCGTAAGGCCCACCACCGGTATGGAAAGTTTCGTCCGGTGATATTTCGCCAACGCCTGCAATGCCTTCAGCGAATCCTCCACCAAAACACACAAATCATTTAAAACACATTTCGGATCATCAACTACCACATAGCTCGCACCCTTTTCCAACGCTTGTGCAGCAAATTCGTTGGCATTGAATTTATCTCCGCGCAAAGCGAAAAAAATGCAACCAGGCGAAATCTGGCGCGTGTCGGTAGAAATCTTTCCCGATTCCTTAAATTTTTCGTATAGCTTTTCTATTTGCATAACAGAATTTATCCAAAGGTAAAGTATCTTGCTTGGAAAAATAACATGTAAGTGTGGATCACCGTTATAGCAGTCTCAATGGACATTAACAAAATAATATTATGAAAAAGACAGCATTAATAATTTTAGGAGTTGCCCTATCGTTTTGCTTTGGGTTCACTTTCAAAACTATCTTTACCAAACCATCCAACAAACAAATTATCATGGAAGAACCGGACAATCTTAAAATCAAAAAAATAGAAAATATGAAATTAGGAGCATTTTCTGTAAGCCTTAGCGTTAAGGATATTAACGCTTCAAAACAATTTTACGAAAACCTTGGCTTTACCGTTTTGGCCGGTGACCTTAAAAAGAATTATCTCATCATGAAAAACGAGAACTCTTTGATCGGCCTGTTTCAGGGAATGTTTCAGAACAATATTTTAACGTTCAATCCCGGGTGGGACGAAAACGGAAAGAACATTGAAAAGTTTGATGACGTTAGGGAAATTCAGCAACAGCTAAAAAGCAGCGGGCTGGAAACAGGCGAAGAGATAGACAAGAAAACCTCCGGACCAGCAAGCTTTATGGTGACGGATCCGGACGGAAATGTTATCCTGATTGATCAACATCGTTAAATGAAATCTTTCTTCACCTTTTTAATTGTGCTCATAAACTTCTGCGCTACGGCTCAGTTTACATACCGTTTGCATCAGGATGTTGAAGTAGAGGTGGACGGAAAAATGTTGACGCTTCCGTGGGCAGGCGGTTTAAACTCTGTTCAGGTGAACACGATTGATTTGAATGGCGACAATAAACAAGACCTGGCACTGTTCGATCGCACAGCTAACAAACTCATTGCATTCCTTAACCAAAACAACCAATTTGTTGCGGCCCCCGAATACGAGGAATTATTTCCAACCGAAATTACACAGTGGATGTTGCTGCGCGATTTTAACTGCGATGGCAAAAAAGATATTTTCACCAGCGACCCATTTGGGATAATCGTGTTTGTGAACACTACAGGTGCTGATGGAAAACTGAAATGGCGATCGTTCAACCCGGGATTTCCGCTCCTCACCAAAGGCTTTTCGGGAAACATCAATTTAAAAATAAACGAATCGGACATACCGGCCATTGACGATGTGGATGGCGATGGCGACCTGGACATTTTGAACATGCGCTTTGTGGGCATCGGCTCTATCGAGTGGCACAAAAACCTGAGCCGGGAACGCACCGGCACGTGCGACTCGCTTCAATTCGAACGCTCAACACAGAACTTTGGAAACTTTGAAGAATGCGACTGCGGCATATTTGCTTTTGGAAAAACGTGCGCGGAACTGGAAGGAGGCCGCACCCAACATGCCGGTGGCAAAGCACTTCTTTCTATTGATCTCGACAATGATGGCGATCGTGAACTGTTAGCTTCTGAAGAGGACTGTGCACGCGTGTATCTATTGGAAAACAAAGGCACCAAGGATAACGCGCTCATGACTACCGTTGCCCGGTTCCCCATTTCCAGTCCCATTAATTTTTTGAATTTTCCTGCCGTCTTTTTTGAAGATGTTGACTTTGATGGTTTGCGCGATTTGGTGTCGTCACCAAATTTATACGCTCGCAATTTTTTGAATGTGGATTTTAAAAATTCAATGTGGCTTTATAAAAACACAGGAAGCAATCAACTGCCGCAGTTTGTTTTTCAGAAGCGAGATTTCCTTCAGGAAGAAATGATAGACGTGGGCGATTATGCGGTGCCCGCTTTGATCGATGCCGATGGCGATTTTGACCTCGACCTATTCATCAGTAGCTATGCCAATTCCGACTTCGCGGGCACCACCACTTTTTTTGAAAACACGGGCACGGCCACGGTTCCAAAATTCAAATTTATTACCGATGACTATCTCAATTTTTCCACGGCAACTTTTTACAATGTGAAAATTCAGTTCGCAGATGTAAACAATGACGGTACCCTCGATTTTGCTTTTACGGGCACAACCCGTCAAGGTGGGGTTACTGCCTTGCACTATGCTCCTAACAAAAGCAACAATGGCCTTGACTTTGGAGGGCAATCGGTAATTACTACCCCTATTAAAATCGCGCAAACCGAAAACATTCTTTTGGTGGATGTAAACCAAGATGGCCTTACGGATTTCTTGTTGGGAAAAACCAATGGCGCAGTTGAGTATTGGAAAAACGAGGGCCCTGACGGCTCATTAAATTATAGGTTGCAAAATGAAAGCTACCTGGGTCTTGGCCCAAACACAGAAAGACAAAACCCGGCCCTTTCCACAGGTGACCTAGATGCCGATGGACAGGCAGATCTGATTTTGGCCGACCGGAAAGGGTTCCTTTCAATCTATAAAGATTTTCGTGCAACCGAACTTGCCACAGCACCGATAAGGGATTTGGTATTTAATGAGTTGACCGAAACCTACAAACCAAAAAACCTGGGAGGTGGAGTTTGGCCCGTGGTAGCAAATTTGTTTGGCACCAACAGGCCGGCCATTATTGTTGGCAACACGTTGGGCGGCATTCACATATTAAAAAATGACAAGAGCAAAGAGCTTCCAGAAAATCCTGTGATTGACCTGTACCCCAACCCGGTTGATCAAGGGAAATTTAATTTAAAAACAGACAGGGATGTGACCGTTCAATTTTATACACTGCTGGGAACAAAAATTTCTGAACCCTATTTCATTCTGGCCAACCAAGCCTATCCCTTCACCCTTTCTGAACTGCTGTCTGGAACCTATATTGCGCGCTTTTCCATACAGGGTAAAACCATTGGGAGGAAGTTTATTGTACTATAAAATCTTCGTGCATGAATCCGTTTGCTGTGATCTTCGATATGGATGGTGTGATCTTCGATAGCAATCCTTATCATAAAATTTCGCTTCGCCAGTTTTGCGAAAAATATGGTTATCAATTAAGCGACCAGGAATTGATCAGCAAAATTTATGGCCGCACCAACAAAGAATGGATAGCCAATTTGTTTGGCCAGATTTCGCAGGAAGAATTGCTTCGCTACGAGGAAGAGAAGGAAGGATTGTTCCGCCAGCTTTATGAAAAAGATGTTCGTGCTTTGAATGGGTTGCCCGATTTTTTAAAACGCCTGAAAGAAAAAAATATTCCTATGGCCATTGGCACCTCGGCCCCACGCAGCAATGTTGACTTCATGCTTCGCCATACAGGTTTTGGAAATTACTTCCCTATAATTTTAGATGAGGCCGATGTGGAGCGGGGCAAGCCCGATCCTGAAATTTATTTGAACGTAGCAGCACGGATGGGCTATGAGCCAGCGCGGTGCATGGTATTTGAAGATTCTTTGTCGGGCGTAGAGTCGGCACGTAGGGCAGGCGCGAAAGTTATTGGTGTGGCCACCACCCACACACCCGATGAACTAAGTCATGCTGATTTTGTGATCGGTGATTTTGAAGGATTGGATCCGGACCAATTGTATAAAGCAGTTTTTAAGGAGAAGTGATTTGAGTTCTATTTGAGAAGAGAATTAAATTTAATCATGATCACATTCACCACCACCATTCACAAATTTGCGAAGCAGGGTGAAAAAACCGGCTGGACGTATATTGAAATCAGCGCAAGCCAGGCCAGCAAACTAAAGCCCGGCACTAAAGTTTCTTTTCGTGTGAAGGGCAAATTGGATTCATTTAAAATAAAGCAAACGGCTTTGCTGCCTATGGGCGATGGCAATTTTATTTTGCCGTTGAATGCGGCCATGCGCAAGAGACTGGGGAAAAAACTTGGCGATAAACTCACCGTGGTGCTGGAGGCGGATGAAAGTGAATTTGTTTTATCGCAGGATTTCATCGCCTGCCTTCACGATGCCCCTGATGCTTATGATTATTTTCAAACACTGCCCGGCTCACATCAAAAATATTTCAGCAAATGGATCGACAGCGCAAAAACAGCAGCCACTAAAGCCAACCGGATTGTGATGGCTGTGACCGCTCTTTCCAAAAAACAAGGATATGCAGAAATGATACGGGCGGGGAGGGGAATTGGGCTTGGCGACTGATTTCGTTGCAACCAATATTTAAGAATGGATCTTCTTTGGGGCGGGCGGCAGTCTCCGTCCAGATTATTTTTCTTTGAGCCATTGAAGTTCACGTTCATTCAGCGCGAGTTGATCAACGGTTCTTCCTGCTTTAATGTCTTCTTCGCTCATCACCAGCATGATTTTCTGCTTTTCGGTAAGCGGCACAACTTCTTCCTGAACGTGAGAGCTTTTGATCATATCGGACAAGGCCCGCAGGTAGTCTGCATCTCGAATTGACAATAACTGGTCGATAACTCGGTTTCGAATATCAGTAGTTGAAGTCATACTGTTTGTAATCTTGGGAATAAAGATAGGAAAACCGGGAGAGAAATACACCTCATCCCTTGTCTTGCCCAACACCTATCCAGAATCCAGAATCGAGTATCCATCCTCCATCACCATCCAAAAACCAATAACTAATTTTAACTTGCACTAACGAAACAACCATCAACGAATTTACCCCATGAAAGAAAAAGAAAAACTTCGCAGCCAGGGCTGGTTTGGCAAAACCGGAAAAGACGGGTTCATCTACCGGGCGTGGATGAAAAACCAGGGCATACCCGATTATGAATTTCGGGGCAAGCCAGTGATTGGCATTTGCAACACGTGGAGCGAACTCACTCCGTGCAACGCGCACTTCCGCGAGTTGGCAGAATCCGTTAAGCGGGGCGTCTCCGAGGCAGGCGGTTTTCCGGTCGAGTTCCCGGTGATGTCGCTGGGCGAAACCTTGATAAAACCAACGGCCATGCTGTATCGCAATTTGGCAAGCATGGATGTGGAAGAATCCATCCGTGCCAACCCGATGGATGGCGTAGTGTTGCTTTGCGGATGTGATAAAACCACGCCATCGTTGGTGATGGGTGCAAGCAGCGTGAACATTCCCACCTTAGTGGTATCGGGCGGGCCCATGCTCACCGGAAAATATCAAGGCCGCGATATTGGCACCAGCGATATATGGCGCTTCAACGATGCCGTGCGCTCGGGCGAAATGTCGCAAGAGGAACTTACCGTTTCCGAAGCATGCATGTGCCGCAGCCGTGGGCATTGTGCCGTTATGGGCACAGCCTCTACCATGGCCTGCATGGTGGAGTCGCTTGGGTTGTCGCTTCCAGGAAATGCCGCCATTCCTGCTGCCGACTCCAGACGAAAAGTGCTTGCGCAAATGTCGGGCATACGCATAGTGGAAATGGTAAAAGAAAACCTTCGCCTTTCCGATGTGCTCACGCGCCAGGCATTTGAAAACGCGATCATCACCAATGCGGCCATTGGCGGCTCCACCAACTTTGTCATTCACCTGTTGGCCATAGCGCGAAGGATGGGGGTCCCCCTCGAGCTAAATGATTTCGACAAACTATCGGCAAACATCCCGTTCATTGTAAACCTGCAGCCATCGGGAAAATATTTTATGGAAGACCTTTACTACGCGGGTGGCTTGCCTGCCGTGCTCAAAGAGCTTGATAAATTCCTTCACAGCGATTGCCTCACCGTGAACGGAAAGACCCTGAAAGAAAATTATGTGTCGGCCGAATGTTATAATCGTGAAGTGATCGCCTCGGTGGACAAACCTTTTAACCCATTATCGGGGGTGGCCATTTTGAAAGGCAACTTATGCGAAAATGGTTGCGTCATCAAACCCTCTGCGGCAAGCCCTCATCTGCTCAAGCATTCTGGCAAAGCCATTGTGTTCGATGACATCGAAGATTACAAAACCCAAATTGACAGTCCCGATCTTGCCATCGATGAAACCAATATTTTGGTGTTGAAAAATGTTGGGCCCATCGGCTATCCCGGCATGCCCGAGGTAGGCAACATGGCCTTGCCAAAAAAATTATTGGCAAAAGGCGTTACCGACATGGTGCGCATTTCGGATGGGCGCATGAGCGGAACCGGATTTGGCACGGTGATACTCCATGCTTCGCCCGAAGCGGCCTTGGGCGGAAATTTTGCCGTGGTGCAAACCGGAGATGTGATCAGCTTGGATGTTCCTAACCGTGCGTTGAAACTCGAAGTATCGGATGAAGAACTGAAAAGGAGAAAACAAAACTGGAAACCCATACACAAAAAATACGACCGTGGCTATGTGATGCTCTACCAACAGCACGTGGAGCAAGCCAGCGTGGGTGCCGATATGGATTTTCTGAGAGGGTCATCGGGGAGTGAAGTGTCGAGGGATTCGCATTGATGGCGGGATAAGCATGGTAGTAGATAGCTGTGTGAATTTTAAATTATCTAATGTTAAGCAAAACGAAGGAACCTGTCAGTTTGATCCCGATAGCTATCGGGACGAAAACTGATTGCACTAAGTCAAAATCGCCTTCGAGAACCCCAGGCTGACAACTAGTTTATAAGTTTTGCGTAACGCCAGTTAAATTGTAACATGGGTGACGACTTTGCGATTTCCCCAACAGAATCAGATATTAGAGGTTTACTTTTACCAATATCAAATTTACATGCAAAATTTAAAAACGTACCTTTTCTTCCTCTCGGCAACAATGGGCACGGCCCAAGCTGGTTATGCACAGGAAACAATCAAGACATGGCCGTTGGTGGATCTATCAGAATTCAAACCTCAAGCAGGCAACTGGATGATCGTGGGCGATGTAACCATGAACCCCGATGTTGACATCCATGAAAAACAAGAGACCGTATCGGCCGCGCCCACCAAGAAAAATAAAAAATCCCCGACACCGGTAGTTGAACAAAAGCCATATCCGGTAACGTTCAAACCGGGCACCGGCATTTTGCTGAACATGAATGATGATACAAAGAAGAGCCATCTCCTTACTGTTTTTGAACATGGCGATATGGAGCTTGGGTTGGAAGTGATGATCCCGAAAGGGTCAAACTCGGGCATCTATCTTCAAGGGCGCTACGAGGTGCAGTTGCTCGACAGTTGGGGAGTGAAGAACCCCAAATATTCTGATATAGGTGGCATCTACCGAAACTGGGAAAAGGAGCAAGGAAAAATTTACATGGGCAAGGCACCGTTCACCAATCCCGCCAAGGCACCCGGTTTGTGGCAGAAAATGAAAATATCTTTTCGGGCACCACGCTTCAATGAAGTGGGTGAGAAAATTGAAAACGCCAGGTTCAACTATGTGGATTTAAATGGTGTGCGCATACACGAAAACTTAGAAGTGCCTTTGCCAACGGGTGGCCCTATCGAGAACAACGAAAAACCCCTAGGCCCGCTCATGATCCAAGGTGACCACGGGCCTGTGGCTTTTCGCAATGTAAAATATGCGTTGCTCAAAGAGATTGCTGTTTCGGTAAGCAACGTCACCTATCAAACCTGGTATGGAAATTATAAATTGATTTCCGATTTCTCTTCACTGAAGCCATCGGCCACTGGTTCAATTCCAGAATTGACGTGCGAAGTATTGGAAAACGAAAATGAATATGGATCAAATTATAAAGGCACGATAACCGTGTCGGAAGATGGATTATACAAATTTATTTTTGCCTACAATGGCGGTGGCCGCTTTACGATCAATGACCAACAACTTGTAAATTATCAAAGTGGCGATGGCTGGTGGCGCAGCGATGTCGCTTCCATCACCTTGAAGGCAGGTTCGCATCCTTTCGAAATTTATAATTATAAATATGCCTCTTGGTTGCCACCGCGGTTGGGCTTGTTCGTCCAAACCGGATCAACACCCAAAGCATTGCACGCATTTAATTCGTACCCTCCTTCTGATCAACCTGTTTCTCCTATCCTGATCAATCCCGGAAACGGACCAAAGATGCTGCGTGCTTTTTTGGATTTCAAAGGAGACTATAAACAACGCCTCACTCACACGATGGGCGTGGGCGACCCGGTGGGCACTCATTATGTATATGATCTTAAAGCCGGCAATTTAGTGTGTGTATGGCGTGGCGATTTTGTTGATGCAACACCCATGTGGCACGACCGCGGTGACGGTTCATTCCGCCCGATGGGAGCCACACAATTTTTGTTTGCCAATCAGCCCCTTGCGTTTCTTGCCTCTGAGAGTGCAGCTTTTCCGGTAATCACCCGTGAGGCAGAAATTATTTCTGGCGAGTATCGTGGCAAAGGATATGAAATTGAAGAAGCCTCGGGCAGGCCCGTATTCAAATACACGTATCAGGGCATTGACGTGGAAGATAAAATTTATCCCGATGATCAGGGCAGGAGTATTGCCCACGAAGTGAACATAAAAAACCGGGGAACAAAAACGGGCCTCTATTACAAACTGGCCGAAGGAAAATCCATTCAGCAAATGCCTAACGGAGCGTACGCCATTGATGACAAAAGTTTTTACATACGCATGGCTCAAGGGGCAACGCCAAAAATCCGTGAAGTGGATGGCAAACAGGAATTGTTTATTCCAGTAGAAAATTCTTTTTCCTATTCAATCATTTGGTAAATCATAAAATATGAGAGACATGAAAAATAAATATATTGCCGGGTTGATCGCGTTGTCTTCCATCTTATCCTTGGGCACGTTCGCACAAATTGGCAAAACCCCTACAGAAGAGGATTACTATAAAATCCTTACGCTGCCCACACCCGAAGGGATTTTGTTGGAGGTGGGAGGCGTGGCCACCATGCCCGATGGAAGGATTGCTGTGAGCACACGCAGAGGAGATGTGTGGATGGTGGAAAATCCGTCTATGCAAAACGGGGCATCCCCAAAATATACTTTGTATGCATCCGGTTTGCACGAAGCACTGGGCCTTGTTTATAAAGATGAAGCCTTGTATGTGGCGCAGCGTGGAGAACTTACCAAACTGATGGACAAGAATGGCGATGGCAAAGCGGATGTGTATGAA
>JANOQB010000212.1:0-2075 GCA_031422215.1 Cytophagales bacterium
CACGACGCGCGTCAGGGCGAACGAGTCAACCCGCCAAACTCGTGAATTTGCCCTCTTGCCTGAAAGGAATGACCGGTCATATTCGACCAAGCATGAAACGACAGATGAAGACACTTTCAACCAGCCTGCTGGCGCTCACGTTTCTCGTTGCCGGAACGTTGACCTCCACCGCCCAAAAGAAAATGAACACCACGGACAACAAATCCACGAACGCGACCGAGCGTGCCACCATCGGCGGCGGCTGCTTCTGGTGTACCGAAGCCGTCTTCGAAAGCATCAAGGGCGTGAAATCCGTCGTCAGCGGCTACGCCGGCGGCAAGAATCCGAATCCCACCTACAAGGAGATCTGCAACGGCGACACCGGCCACGCCGAAGTCATTCAGGTGGAGTTCGACCCCAAGACGGTCTCGTTCAGCGAAATCCTCGAATTATTCTGGGTGGCCCACGATCCCATATCCGAAAAAGCCACATTACCGATTCCGAAAGGTGCACAGAAACCCAGGTGCTTAAAGCACTGAGGCCAGCCGAAAGCACCAACGATACCAAGAGCAGAAACCCAACTATGAGGATGAGCCCAAATGAAAAAAGCCTGTCCCTGATCAGTTCTAAAATCTTGTGGCGTGTTTTAACTTTTGGTTCTACTTTCCATATCCTGTTAAGCATTTGTTGAAGTTGGTAAAACACACCGGTGGCACCAAACAGCAGCGTGGCAATACCTACTACGGAAGAAATAATTGTGGTTTTTGATTCACTGGCTTTGGAAATGATGGACTCAATGTCCTTGGCGGTATCGCCCCCCATAATGCTTTGTATCTGTGCTGTTATTTGTGTGGTAACTTCCTGCTTGTCGTAAAAATAGCCGGTTATGTTGATGATGATAATAAGCAAACCGGGCAATGAAAAAATGGTGTAGTAGGCAATGATAATGCTATTGTTGAAGGGGTCTCTGGCCCACCACTGTGTGAGTGTGTCTTTTAAAAGCACCCTAAACTCCTTGAGCGAATTCACCCCTCCTTTGACAAGGTTTTTTTTCCCCCACAATGCCCCCAGCCAGTTTTGTGCAACCACAAATATCCCCAGCCTGTGCGATGAGCTATGCTTGGCACTGTCAATTTTAGCCGACACTTTTCTTCGTTTAAATTTATTTTCGCTTAAAAACCCTGCTCAAAACAAAAATGATAACGACTGCAATAAATATCACTAAGAAGACACCCGTGTAAACGCCTGCCCCAAAAATGTCCCCTACCAACTGACACCCGCTGAGGAAACCACAGCAAAAAAGTAAAATGAGACTAAGCGGTAAATTTTTCATACGGTTTGTTTCTGCATTTGATTTCAACAGTTAGGCCATTTCTTTTTAGCTTCTAAAAATGTTTTTGGTTGGTAGTCTGTAAATAATATTGCCCTTGCGGTAAGGGGCCTGAGAAAAAATTCTACACTGCTGGAGTTGATCCTACCTGTAATAGAATGCTTTTCGACCGACCGCGTGGACAATGAAACAAGGGCATCATTTTTAATTGGAAGTTGATGCCTGCGATATGCGTTTAGCAACATGCCGAAATCAAGACCAAGAATAGTTATAATCATTGCCATTTTTATTGGGGTGTTGGTCATTGTCAGGCTCGTGCTTCCATACGTTGTGCTGCGCCTTGCCAATATAAACCTGGCCGCGATGAAGGGTTATTACGGAAAGATCAAAGACATTGATTT
Source organism: Cytophagales bacterium (assembly GCA_031422215.1). Classification (GTDB taxonomy): domain Bacteria; phylum Bacteroidota; class Bacteroidia; order Cytophagales; family Cyclobacteriaceae; genus ELB16-189. The sequence continues at coordinate 1,711 of JANOQB010000212.1, forward strand.
GGCCATCGTTCAGGGTGCCTATGTTATCGACAGCATTTACCTGAACAAGCGCGACACGGTTGCACAAAAGGAAATGTCTTTTTTCTTAGGGCAACGCATCGATCTCTCCATTGAATGGAAAGCAATTTTTAGGGGCAGCGTTGTGGGCGAGCTAAGATTTGAAAACCCCACGTTACTTTTTACAAAAGACAAGGTGGAGCCGGAAGGTTAGCAATTTTCGATTGACATTTTGTCGAAGTTATTTTGACGGTTTCCCTTAGAAATATACTTTAGAAACTTCACTTACTTTCTATTGGTCTTTTCGCCTGGATATGGCTCTTACTTTTATGAACCGCTGCCGCTTCATCAATGGAATGCGAGCTGTG
>JANOQB010000213.1:0-2111 GCA_031422215.1 Cytophagales bacterium
GATGATGGCCAATTGTGATAAGCCAAGCATGAGCGATTGCTCTACTGAAGCTACCGTAATAGACTTAAAAGGTTTAGACGGTTGCGATTTTGCATTTGAACTTAACGATGGCACGCGGCTGTTGCCCGAACGCAGGACCTATATTCAAGCACCATCCAAGGAAGAAGACCCGATTTACCACTATCAATTTGTGGCCGGCAAAAAAGTGCGATTAGGATTTGAAGAATCACTCGCGGTAGGCATCTGCATGGCCGGCCGTATTGTATTTGTTACCTGCATAACAGACTAAAAAAAATACTGACCCATGAAAAAGTTATCCATTATTGTCTTGTCCTTTCTTTTGATCGCCTGCAATCAGGATGAAATAATTTTTGATACTAAAGAGTGTAGTGTATCTGCAACCGTGCGTGACCTTACGGGATTGGATGGTTGTGGTTTTGTATTTGAACTCAGTGACGGCACACGGCTCGAACCCATTCGCTTATTCTACTGCGGCACGCCCCCACTATCTAAGGAGGTGACCGAAGATCCCCTGTTCGATTTTCAATTTGTTGATGGGAAAAAAGTGCGCATTGGCTACGAAGATATGGCCCCACAATATGCCAGCATTTGTATGGTGGGAAAAATGGTGAAGATCACTTGCGTGGAAGAAGTGGCCATTACGGAAGAGTGAGTTTGCCAGTTTAAAGAACACCAATCTATTTCTTTGGCTTCACCTTTACCCCAAACAAAAAACGCATCACATTAAACGGCCTGATCAGCAAAAGGTAAAACGCCACACAACTGATCAGCGTAAGAAAACTAATGCTCCAATATTTCGCACTGATGCTCCAATCCAATTTACAGATGTAATAACCAATGGCAATGATAACGGTTTGATGTAAAATGTAAAATGGATAAAGCCCTTCACTAATTTTGGATAACCACGGGTGCGGTTTGTTGAGATAATGCTGACCGAATGCAATAATGGTAATCACGGTAAACCAACTCACAAAAATGGCGATCACATCAAAAATAGTTTCAACTTGGTCCTCTGTCCCTGGCAACACAATTAGATCGCGGAAATGAAAGTAGCAGATGTAAAATGGAACCAACGAAAACATCATTGTTAGCAATACGTGTTTTCGATTTGCCCCAATGGCTTTCCAAAGCATGGGAATGGAATAGCAAATGGCTCCTAAAGCGAAAAATAAAAAGTAGTATGTAAAATAAGCCCAGTCTTGACGAAGCGCATGAGTTTCTTCCGGAAAGTAGGGACGTAAAATAACTTGGGTTAGAAGAATAAAAACAGCCGGAATAAGAAGCAACCCTGCCGGACTCGCCAATAATTTAAAAGTGATATTCTTGAATCCTTCTGATCTAGCCGAGCGCAAAAACCTTAGCAGAGGAATCGCCAACAGCGAATAAATAAAAAGGTAGAGAACAAACCACAGGTGGTGCCAACTAAAACTACCTTTTGGATACGGCACGAATTCGAAAACGGTTTTATAAAAATCCAAGTAGCCCGAATACTCATTGATGTGCTCAAAATAAATTTGAGGAGGAACAACCACAAACATTCCAAACACCAATGGGATAAACAATCTGCGAAACCGCTCGCCTGCAAATTGCTTGGGTGTTCGCTTGCCCAGGGCCATGTAGGTGCCAGCCCCCGAAATAAAAAGCAAAAGCGGCATCCGAAAATAATGCGACCACACCATCCAATATTGAAAGGAAACGGTGGTCTCGCTGTTCTTAACATGCCAACCCCAGGTATTGAACCACATGCCTGTGTGGAAAAATAAAAGAATGACAATGGCGATAAAGCGCAGCCAGTCGAGGTCGTAGCTCCTGCCAGCCGGGGCTTCAGTGGAAAGATGGGTGGAGATCATTAATGGTTGGCTCTTGGTTCATGCAGTCGTCAAAAACTATCACTCGATCCCCCGCCACCCGAACTTCCTCCTCCCGGCATATCAGCCAAATCCGTTGGCGATTGATTGCCACCCATCGTTTGTGAAACAATGAAAGCCTGAGCGTTTGTGCTTGCCCATTTCTCCGACAAAAGATTTTCGCGTGTGTATCCGTGGCGGATAATATTCAGGTAATTCATCAGCCAAATGGTAACGGCCAAC
>JANOQB010000214.1:0-1567 GCA_031422215.1 Cytophagales bacterium
CAAAAAATGAAGCAATGCCTTGGCAACGGACCACAATTGATTAATTTGGATTGACCATGGAAAATAATCAAATTATATTTTACTCTACTCCCGATGGCAATGAAAAAGTGGAGGTGGTATTCGAGGATGAAACATTTTGGCTTAGCCAAAAACGCATAGCGGATTTGTTTGGCGTAAATGTCCGAACTATTAACGAACACCTTCAAAATATTTATTCTACAGATGAACTATTGAAGGATTCAACTATCCGGAATTTCCGGATAGTTCAAAAGGAGGGCAAGAGGGAAGTAACAAGAAGTGTGGATTTCTACAGATTGGAAGTAATTATAGCCGTAGGCTACCGTGTCAACTCCACACAAGCCACACAATTTCGTATTTGGGCAACTAATACGTTGAAGGAATTTATCACCAAAGGTTTTGTATTGGATGATGAACGCCTCAAGCATGGCAGACAGTTTGGCCAGGATTATTTTGATGAATTGCTCGAACGCATCAGGGAAATCAGGGCGAGCGAACGGAGGTTCTACCAAAAAATCACTGACCTGTTTGCCTTAAGTGTGGACTATAACAAAGAAGCACCAACAACCCGCGATTTTTTCGCCTCCGTTCAAAACAAATTACATTGGGCAATAACCGGAAAAATTGGAGCCGAAGTAATTTATACCGAAGCGGACGCAAAAAAAATCTTCATGGGATTGCACACTTGGAAGTTTGCACCCAAGGGAAAAATTTTAAAGAGCGATGTATCCGTTGCCAAGAACTATTTGAACGAATCCCATATTGCCGAACTTAATCGGTTGGTATCAGCATACTTGGATTTGGCCGAGAACAATACACTCCGACAATAATTGAGGTTCATGAAAGATTGGGCTAAATTTCTGAATGACTTTTTGCAACTTTCCAATTACCCCATTTTGACAGACAAAGGAAAGGTGACAATGCTGGAAGCAAAACTTATAGCGGAGTCTGAATTTGGTAAGTACCGTGTCGTGCAAGATCGGACCTACGAATCGGATTTTGATGCGCAAATAAAGAAACTCAAAAAATAAATCAAAATATACATGCCTCACCCTTGGTCCAACAAAATCTCCAACCACACCCAACTCGGTGGCATTGAAACTTCTGTTCTTGACAACGGTGCGGGCCGTGGCACGCGCATAGCTTGGATAAATACAGGCACAGGCTTGCGCTACAAAGTTGTGCTCGATAGGGCGATGGATATTGCCGATGCGTTTTACAACCAACATAGCCTCGCGTGGATAAGTCATGCGGGTGTTACAAGTCCGCAACCTATGTCGGATGGGGGCATAGATTGGTTGAGGACTTTTGGCGGGGGACTTCTTACAACTTGTGGCCTCTCGCACGTGGGTAGCCCGGAGACAGATGCATTTGGCGAGCGCGGTGTACATGGTTTGATAAGCAACATCCCTGCGGAGCTTGAGTCCATCGTGCAGCCTGACCCGGTGAATGGAAAAATGGAGATGAGCATTACCGGGACTATGAAGGAAACTAAAATATTCGGGCCAAGCTTGGAACTGAGGCGCACTATTTCGGCCACGTTGGGAAA
>JANOQB010000215.1:0-2779 GCA_031422215.1 Cytophagales bacterium
CATTGAGGTGAAAGAAAATATCCTTAATGATGAAAAATATAAATATCTCTTTAGCGTAGAAGAAGTGAATAAATTAGTTCTATCTGGAATACCATTTCGCGATGCTTATAAAAAATTAGGGATGGATATTGAACAAGGCACGTTCACGTATTCTACCCTACTTAATCATACCCATGAGGGAAGTATGGGAAATTTGATGAACCATAAAACAAAAGAAAACTTTGAAACCATCGTGGCCGGATTTCATTTTGAAAATTTCCATAAGGCCATCAACCACTTACTGAAGGACTGATCGCACATGAAACCCGAAACAATCCTCCTGACAATAGTTGGCATTTCGATAGTAAGTTATTTGTTCGATCAGTTTCTTGACTACATCAACCTGAAAGCACAACGGAAGGATATACCGACCGAAGTGGAAGGTTTTTATAACAAAGAAAAATATCAGAAGTCGCTCGACTACCAAAAAGATCAAACCCAGTTTTCGTTTATCACCGCTGGTTTTAGTTTCCTGCTTTCTCTTGGAATGTTAATATTGGGTGGCTTCGGATGGCTCGATAGCATATTGAGGCCGCTCCTCGACAATCAAATCCTATTAGCCCTTATTTTCTTTGGCACCATCATGATCGCTTCCGACATTCTCACCATTCCCTTTCAATGGTATGGCACGTTTGTGATCGAAGAAAAATATGGGTTCAACAAAACAACTGTAAAAACTTTTGTCACCGATAAGTTGAAGGGCTATGTTTTGGGTGCCGTGATTGGCGGGGCACTCGTTGCCGTCTTGATCTATTTGATAAATACACTTGGCCCCCGCTTTTGGATTTGGTTCGCGCTGCTTGCTGCAGCATTTACGTTGCTCATGAACATGTTTTACACTTCTGTGTTCTTGCCCTTGTTCAACAAACTAACTCCGCTTGCCGATGGCGAACTTAAAACTGCCATCGAGGCATTCTCCAAAAAAGTAAACTTTCCCATTGATAATATTTTTGTCATGGATGGATCCAAACGTTCCGCGAAAGCGAATGCATTTTTCTCGGGCATTGGCAAAAAGAAAAAAATTGTATTGTACGATACGCTTATCAAAAATCACACAACGGAAGAATTAGTGGCTGTGCTGGCCCACGAGGTTGGCCATTTTAAAAAGAAGCACATCGTTTGGAGCTATCTCATTTCGATTGTTCAAATATTTTTCGTGCTGTTCGTTCTCTCCAAAATGGTTCTCAATGAAAACTTATCCCTCGCCTTAGGTGGAAGCCAGCAAGCCATCCACCTCAACCTGATTGCGTTCGGCATCCTCTTCTCCCCTATTTCCGGCATCATCGGGTTGCTGATGAGCATGCTAACAAGAAAAAATGAATTTGAAGCTGATGCGTACGCGAAAGAAAAATTTGGTGGACAAGCATTGGCCAGCGCACTGAAAAAACTTTCGGTGGACTCGCTCAGCAATTTATTTCCGCATCCGGTGTATGTATTTTTTCACTACTCCCATCCACCGTTATTGTCAAGATTGGAAGCCCTTAAATAAATTCAACATGACGTTTGAGATAATCCTTCGTTACGTTCACTTCATAAGCATTTTCGCAATTGTGGGCACATTGGTAACTGAACACCTCTTGCTCAAGAATGACATGACACGGGCCGAATTGAATCGGGTAGCGCGCATTGATGGCGTGTATGGATTGGCCTCCCTTGCATTGCTTGGTGCAGGCTTTACCTTATGGCTCGGATCAATTGGTAAGCCGGCCTTGTTCTACAGCGGTAATTGGATATTTAAAATCAAAATTGGGCTCGTAATAATCATGGGCCTGTTGTCCATCTACCCTACTATTTTCTTTATTAAGAACCGCAGAGGAAAGCAAGATGAACCCGTAAAAATACCCAGGTTTATTTTTTGGCTATTACGATTTGAACTTTTGTTGATCTTCATCATTCCAGTTCTGGCAGGATTGATGGCAAAGGGAATTGGCCTTTCCTTAGATTAAGGATTATCTATTTTGTTATTTCAATTTATCAATGAATTCTTTCTGCTCAGCAGTGAGCACAAGGTTGGGGTTGCCTACTAAGTGAATAAATTTTAGGTTGTTAAGTTTTGTAATGCCTTCAGGAAGCGTAGTGAGTTGATTGTTTCCAATATAGAGCGCGGTGAGATTTGTAAGTTTCCCGATGCTTTCGGGCAGTGTTGTCAATTGATTGCCGGTAAGCCCCAGCGAAGTAAGATTTGAAAGATTGCCGATGCTTACAGGCAACACGGTGATCAGGTTGTCGTCCAATTCGAGAGAACTAAGTTCGGCCAGGTTGCCTATGGTTTCGGGCAATGCAGAAAGTTGGTTGTTTACCAAATCGAGTTTTATCAAACGCGGCAAGTTGCCAATGCTATTGGGCAACTCGGTAAGTTTGTTGTCGCCCAAGCCCAAGTTTTTAAGGTTGGCCAGCTTGCCAATACTCTCAGGCAATTTACTGAGCGCATTGTTGCTCAAACTAAGATTGCGAAGGTTGGTCAATTTGCCAAAGCTTTCAGGAAGTGATGTCAATTTGTTTGCGCTTAGATAAAGCTCTTTCAAGTTCGTCAACCCTCCTACGCTCTCTGGCACTTCAGATAATTCGCTAAGGGTTAGGTCAAGGGAATAAACATTGTGCGGATTTCTCAAGGCTATTTCAAAAGAATCATAAATCTTTCCTTCTTGCGAGTAGCCTCTGCAAATAACAAAACATAACAGCCACAGAATTGAATATTTCATCTTGCTCGCGGTTAAAGTTAAAATCAGTAGGATATAAA
>JANOQB010000216.1:0-2007 GCA_031422215.1 Cytophagales bacterium
GCGAAGACCCGTGGTTCCGCCCAGTGAATGTAAAGTTGGGGCCCGATGGCGCATTGTACATTGCCGATTTTTACAACGCCATCATTGGTCATTATGAAGTTCCGCTCGGTCATCCTAAAAGAGATAAAGAGCGTGGCCGGATTTGGCGCATCACGTACAAAGGCGACCACAACGATCTCATAGACCTTTCAAAATCTTCTATCAATGAGTTATTGTCTTCCTTGGATGCCGACAATTTGATAGTGCGCATGGCAGCAGCCGATCAGATATCGGATAGGATTGGCGAACCCTCTATTGAATATTTAAAAGCATTGATTGATGATGATGAAATAAGCGCAAGCCCCAAAAAATACGTTCAAGCACTTTGGATCCTCTATCGCCTCAACGCATTGAGCAATGACATCTTAAAAGAATCAATCGTCCATTCTTCTCCATTGGTCAGGTTGCACACGCTCCGTATCCTGCGCGAATGGAAATCAAGTCCAGAAATTTTTCAACCGCTTATTAAAAATTCCTTGAACGACAGCGATGTACACGTAAAGCGTGCGGCTGTCGAATTACTAACTAATGATGCTGCACTTTCTTCCGTGGATGCATTGCTCACTATGTTGAACACGGCTGAGCCCACCGACACGCACTTGATCTATACATCGCGGTTGGCCTTGCGGAATTTGTTGCGCAACAACGGACTGATGAAACAAATGCTCGCAAAAGAATGGGGCCAGGAGAACGCGAGCCTTGTAGCTGGCGTACTGGTGGATGTTCCATCGGCTGATGCGGCCATGTTCCTCGACAATTATCTGAACAAGTATTCCATCCCTAAAGAAAAGCTACAATTGACCTATCAGCAAATCGTGCGTTTCATCCCACCAAAACAATTGGAAAGTGTTATCCTAAAGGCAAAAGCGAAAAAGGATGACATCGAGTTGAATTCATTGATGTTTAAAGGTGTTAAAGATGGATTGGCACAACGGGGCGGAAACGTGAACACAACATTACAACCCTGGGGCGTAGAAATAGCTGAAGGTTTGTTGAAAAAATATCCGGCTGGCCATCTCTCTATGTCAGATGAAATTGCATCGCAGCAAATTTTTGCTATTCAACTGGCCGGGGATAATAAGGCACACTTGCTTGAACCTTTGGTAAAAGCCTTTCTTGATCAGAAGCTGATTACGGATGTGGACATAAAAATTTCGGCCTTAAGAGCTTCCCTCATGCTCGCCTCTGACAACAGTGCTATTGACATGGCGGGAAAAATATTGATGAGCGATACCACAAAATTACCGTTGAAGAAAAAGATTGCTGCCATGCTTGGCGAATTTCCAGGAGCGGCAACAAACAAGGTTCTGACACAGGTAAAAAATGCTCCTCCGGATCTGGAGGTTGTGATAGCCACTTCCTTGGCAAACTCACCGGATGGAAAAAATATCCTTTTCACTCAAGTGAGAAGTGGTGCGTACTTGACCCGCACTTTAACAGATCCACGCGTGGAAGAAAGGATACTCCTAAATATTTCGGCAAAGCAACAAAAGGAATATGATGCCCTTACGGCTAATATTGAACCTATCCACACGGAAAGGCAATCGTTGATCGATGAAAGAGTGAAAGCATTCAATGAATTTAAACCGACCACAGCCCAATTGGATTCAGGGCAAATGATCTTTGGCAACAACTGCGGCACCTGCCACCGAAAGTTGGTTGACTCCGGCATCGGCCCACAACTGCACGGTGTTGGCAAGCGTGGGGCCACAGCGTTGGCAGAAAAAATCTTAGACCCAAACCGCAACATCTCAGAGGCATTTAGGAACTATGTGATAAAACTAAAAAATGGCAACGTGCTTACGGGGCTATATCGCAGGGAGCAAGGCGCGGTAATTATTTTTGGCGACCTGAATGGAAAAGAGTTTTCCGTTGCCAGAAAAGACGTGGCCGAAATGAAGGCATCGCGCTTTACGATCATGCCCGATCACTTTGGGACCTCGCTTTCGCAAAAGGAATTTAATATGT
>JANOQB010000217.1:0-15289 GCA_031422215.1 Cytophagales bacterium
GGGGCTTTATTAACGGCCGTATTGTTTGTGATAGCCAAGTTTGCCTTGGGCCTCTATTTTGGAAGCAGCGACTTAGGATCAACCTATGGTGCTGCCGGTTCCATTATTTTAATCATGTTGTGGGTTTCTTATGCCGGCATAATCCTTTTGTTTGGTGCTGAGTTTACGCAAGTATATATCACCAGCCTGGGAAAGAAAATTAAACCGACACCAGTGGCCGTTTCGGTTTCGTAGAAAGCACTTCAACACTCAACACTCGTCATTCAAACTTCAATTTCATCCAAACTTCTTAGTTAAACCCTGCCACTGTTGGCTTAAACGTTTGGCTTGTTCCAAACAAATTTGCAAATGACGTTGCGAATTTGATTTGCCATTCTGGATTGTAGTTCTGGTTTTTTCCGAAGTAGGTCACATCAAATGAAAACCTGGGCAGCACCAAGTTTTCATTTAACATGCGCGCCCCCAATTGAATGGAAGGGAACAAAGCACTTTTAGTAAACAACACACTGCGCTTCGAAAGCAAGTTGAAGTCCACACGATGGAACAAAGCAAATTGAAAACCATACGCATACCACGGCATAAAGTAAACGGTTTCAAACCCAAGCGTCATGCGTTGATTGCCCAAGGGCGGCAGTTGGTTTATATCTTCCCATTTTCCGGTAAGCCTGATGGTTTGGTCCAGCACACGGTTGAATCCCTTTGTATAAGAGAAATAAATAAATTGCCGGGCCTGCGTTTTTCGCAGCCGTACAAGGTCACTGAAATAAGTACCTGTTAGTGTTACCAATCCATCCTCTGCCTGCCTATTCTTAAAAAAACTTCCCACTGCAGCCGAGATATTGAAGTAGCCCAGTGCTATAAAATATTTTCCTGTGTTTCCATTCACTTCCATATAGAACCGGTCGGTAAATTGATTGACTTCCTGCCCCATCACGATGCTGGCCGACCCTCCCACGGGAACGTCCTCCGTTCTTCCAAAGCCACGTATGCGCAAACTCTTCAGGTAGTTTCTTTTTATCAACCCAACACTGGCCAGCATCAGCGTTCGGTTATAGAAGAATGAATTTGAATCGATGGAAACAAATGGTTGGGCCATAAAATCGCGCACATTCAACCGCGTGGCAAAAATAAGGTTGGTGCGTTTATCCAATTGAAAAGATCGCCCTGCCCACAGGTCAATATTATTTTCGGTGTAAGGCAATTCCAACGTGTCGTATTCCTCGAAGTAAAATTTTTCGCGTGTGCGGTACAATTCAATGCCTCCCGCATATTTTATTTCGGGCGTAAAAAAATCCCTGGCCAATGCTAAGCGGGTGCGGTGCCGAAGGTAGTTATCGGTGTATTGAAGTTCGCCCTGTATAAACGTGCTTCGGAAGTTGGGTTCGCGAAGGGTTATCTCAAATCCATTCTTTGGTGTGTCGTTGGAATTTCTGAAATACGACACGCGCAATTGCCTTGCATATCCAAGCATGTTCACATCAAAGGCATCCAACCGATATTTCTGCAACGAACTATAACTTCCGGCAACGCCCATCGAAGCAACATCTTGCGTAACCACAACCACATCTACCGTTTTTGGTTTCTTTTTGTTTTCCGTTACATAGATCCGTGCGTCACGCAGTGTCACAAATTGGCGCAATATCCTTTCATTGTCGGCAAACTCGTAAGGGTCAACAAAGTCACCCACTTTAAAGAGCAGGTTGTGCGAAATAATTTTGGCACGTGTATCTCGGTGTGCCCTGTTTACAAATATACCAACACGGGTAGAGGCTTTTTGCAGCGTATCCGTTACCGAACCCTCCAATAAGTCAACCGCTTTGAACGAAATGGATTCAATCCGATAGCCATCATACGGTTTAAATACATCTTCACTTTTGATAATAGCATTCACCAGTTTTACTTTGCGGCCCTTTTTTTTTACCACCCAACTTAAAATATTCTTAGACGCCCGGTTGCCCGAAGCTCTTTTTGCCAGGGTGTCGTAAAACCTGGAGGACCTTATGTATGGATTTTCCCTCACCCTTATTTTACCAGTTTCCGGTGTTTGATACAAAACCGTATCGTGCCGGGAAATAAAGGCAGTGTCGCTCAACACAATCTGAAAACCTTTCTTTACGATGATCTTTTTTTTCGATTGCACCTGACCGATGGCTTGCACCATACAAAGCAATGAAATGATATGGGCAAGCAGTATTTTGGTTTTCATGGCTCCTGCTTTTCTTTTCCAATTTCGTGCTACGATTAACGTTAGCAAACACCCACAATTAAGCGGGAATTGTGGAACGGTGTGGGAATAAATTTCTACACTGTGCTACTTCTTGTTTGGCATACCCGTCAAATCAATTCTTCAAAATTGGTTTTTGTTCAACCGCAATGCTGGCATGTATTTATAGGGGCAATAGCCATATGACCCTCACCAAAACGCTGATCAGTGTTGCCGATGTGTATCGGTTTATACTTACTTTTTTTAAGAAAGCCATTTATCCACCCTACGAAGGCCGGGAGATTGTGAACCAAAGTTTTGCCATCGGCTACAAATCATTTTTGCTCATCACGTTCACTTCGTTTTTGGCGGGTGTTGTGTTCACCAAACAATCGCAACCTTCCCTGGCCTCTTTTGGTGCCGAGTCGTGGTTGCCTTCGTTGGTTTCGCAAGCGGTGGTGCGCTCGTTGGGGCCGCTCATCACGGGGCTGATATGTGCCGGCAAAGTGGGCTCAAACATTGGCGCAGAGCTAAGCAGCATGCAAGTGACCGAGCAGATTGATGCGATGGAAGTTTCGGGAACACGGCCATTTTCTTACCTGGTAGTTTCCAGGGTAATCGCCTCCACGCTCATGTTGCCGCTGCTGGTCATCTATTCCGATGTGGTAGCCTTGTTCGGATCGTTTTTGATGGTCAACTCTTTCAACAACTCAAGTTTGCTGTTGTATTCCACCGAAGTGGCAGCGTCCATCACATACCTCGATGTTTTTTCTTCTTTGATAAAGGCATCTCTGTTCGGCTTTGCCATTGGCATTACCGGCAGCTATGCCGGATACAATTGCGATAAGGGAACTACCGGTGTGGGCAAGGCGGCCAATACCGCAGTGGTCGTTTCCATGGTTTTTATTTTTGTTATTGACCTGATCATGTTACAAGTACTCAATTTGATACGCTAATGGAATCACGCATACCGATAAGCAATACCAGTCCCACATCAGCACAAAAGGTAGTGGAGATAAAAAACCTGGGGAAAAAATTTGGCGACAGGGTTATTCTCAACGATGTGAGCCTGGTGGTGCACGATCGTGAAAACGTAGTCTTGCTGGGAAGATCGGGAACGGGCAAATCGGTGCTGATCAAATGCATGGTGGGCTTGCTTGTCCGCGACAGTGGGGACATAAACGTATTGGGCTACGATGTGCCCAACCTAACGGATGCAGAGTTAAATGAACTTCGGCTCCAGGTGGGTTTTTCTTTTCAGGGAAGCGCCCTCTACGATTCGATGACCATCCGTGAAAATTTAGAATTTCCGTTGAAGCGAAATCTTGGCATATACGACCGTACCCAGTTAAACGATATGGTGATGACCTCCTTGAAAGAAGTAGGGCTGGAGCACACCGCCAATCAAAAACCCGCTGAGCTATCGGGTGGAATGAAAAAACGGATTGGTATTGCGCGCACATTGATCCTCAAGCCAAAGATCATGCTTTACGATGAGCCCACCGCTGGCCTCGACCCTGTTACCTCCACCGAAATAAATGATCTGATACTGCAGGTGCGTGACCAATATAATACTGCCTCCATCATCATCACCCACGATATAAGTTGTGCGAGGCAAACATCCGACAGGATTGTAGCACTCATTAATGGTGAAAGTAAATTGCAAGGAACTTTTGAAGAGCTGAAGGCAGCCAATGACAACGACCTGAAACATTTTTTTAATTATTAGAACAAACTACATATATGGAAAATCAAGACATTAAGAAGAGCATTAAATTAGGTGCTTTCGTGCTGGGAGGCATAATCTGTTTTTTAGGTGCCTTATTTTATTTGGGCCGCGAAGGCAACCTCTTCAATAGAACGTTTACCGTATCCGCAATTTTTAAAAATGTGGAGGGCCTTAAAGAAGGCGACAATGTGTGGCTATCGGGGGTGCGGATTGGAACCGTGAAACGTGTTCAGATCATTTCTGAAGGGAAAGTGATCGTAAGCCTTTCCTTAAAAGACAAACAGAACGAATTCATACGCAAGGATGCCACTGCTTTTGTAGGCTCCGATGGATTGGTGGGCAACAAGATTGTAGTTATCCGGCCTGGCACCGTTAGCCAAGTTATTCATCCTAACGATACCATCAATTCGCTATCACCAACCGATACGCAGGAATTGTTCAACATTGCCAAAGAAGTAGGGATGCACACGCGCTCCATCACCGATGATTTACGGCTTATTTCGTCCAGGTTAAATAAAGGCGAAGGTATTTTTGGAGATTTGCTCCACGATGGTCCTGTATCGAACGACTTGCAGAAAACCATTGCCATACTGAAAACAACCGGGGAGAACGTGAACCGTGTGTCGTTGGAAGCAAAAAAATTGTTGGGAGAGATAAACAACGGCAACGGGCTGATCACAAAACTGATCACCGATACGGCCTATGCCCAAACGTTTGAAAACACCTTGAACAATGTTGCCAAAGTGGGCGACAATTCAAAAAAAATGTCGGAAGACTTAAGGGTGATCATTGCCAAAATAAACAGCAACGATAACGCGATAGGCGTACTGCTCACCGATACGCTCTTTGCGCAAAAGTTGAAAGGAACATTGGACAATGCAAAATCGGCTTCGTTAAAGTTGGATGAAAACATGGAAGGCCTGCAACATAGTTTTCTGCTGAAGCGATATTTCAGAAAGAAAAAACAAGCCGAAGCGGAGGCCCTGGCCAAAAAATAACACATAAAGATTTTACAAATATGAAATTTGAAGAAAAGCTGATATTGATAGGGAGCAACCCCATCAGTTATATTGACGAGGGCCAGGCCAGTGGCATGCCCATAATTTTCATTCATGGTTTTCCATTCAATAAGTGGACCTGGCAAAACCAACTTGAAGTATTGAAAGATAAATACCGTGTAGTGGCCTACGATGTGCAGGGGCATGGAAAATCGGGCATGGGGTCGGGCCCTTTCACAATCACCCAATTTGCAGACGACTTATTCCTTTTCATGGATGCGATTAAAATTGAAACTGCCATTGTGTGTGGTTTGTCCATGGGTGGATACATTGCACTGAATGCCATACGCAGGCAGCCCACCCGCATTGAAGCACTTATACTGTGCGACACACAATGCGCGGCCGATACTGAAGAGGGCAAGAAGAAGAGAATGGATACGATTGCTTCGGTGCGTGAAAAAGGGCTAACACAATACGCCCACGATTCGGTGCAGAAATTATTTAGCAAACATTCGCTGTCCGATAAAGCAGACGCGGTTTTGTCAATAAAAAAAACCATTCTACAAACACCGGTGGAAAGTATTGTCAATACCCTGAAGGCTTTGGCCGATAGGGAGGAAACGTGCTCTTCGTTGCAGCAGATAAATATCCCTGTGTTGATTTTAGTTGGCGAGAGCGACACGATCACTCCGCCCGAGGCAGCCAAAAAAATGAATGCGCTCATCACCGGTTCCACCTTTAAGGAAATAGAATTGGCTGGGCACGTGAGCAATCTAGAAAACCCCGAAAGCTTTAATTCGCACGTAAAAAATTTCCTATCAGCCATCGGCCCGGCTTCAAAACGGAAATTTTGATACGAGCCGCCTTCGGTAGGCAAGCTCAGGCCGACACTACATTGGTATGGGCTTGCACACGATCAGCAGGGCGCGTGTACTTCCAGCGCTTGTGGCTCCATAGCCAGTATTCTGGTTTCGCTTTTATGTCTTGCTCCAACAGGTAATTGATCCTTTCGGTAACATAACCGTACTTGGTTTTTTGCGGTTCCTCAATGGCATCGGTAAACTCGAAAGTATAATGCCCACGCTTTGTTTTGTTTATGCGCCCCGATAAAACAGGGTAATGATATTCTTTGGAATACTTCTCAGCACCAAAAAGCATGGCCGTATCCTGATTTAGAAATTTCGACCAATAGCAAGTTTTAACATGGCTGGGTGCTTGGTCTATGCCCATGATGATCACACGCAAGCTATCCGTCTTTTCAAATTCCTCTTTGGTCACTTTCGTGGAAATCATTTTCAAACCATACCTGCTTCGTGAGAGCCGCATTTTCTCATCGAAATAGGCACTGGTCATTGGTTTGTAAATGGCCACCGCTTTGTGCTTGATGGCAGCGTCAATGGCCACGGCAAAGAGTTCCCAGTTGTTATAATGGCCGCCTGCGAGTATCACACTTTGCCCGCGTTCAAAAAACATATCAATAAATTCCGGGTTCACTATTTTCATCCGTTGCCTCACCTCCCTATCGGAAATGGTAAAAACTTTTATGCTCTCCACTACCAAATCGCAGAGATGCTTGTAATATCCTTTCATTATCTGTTGATGGCTGGCTGCTGATTTTTCAGGAAAGGAATTGGCGATGTTTTGCAGCACTGTTTTTTTGCGGTAGCCCACCACCTTGTATATCAATACATACAATCCATCGGAAAGAAAATACAAAACCGAAAATGGCAAATAGGAAACCGGGATCAGCACCCCGTAATAGAAAAGCGGATTCAATAATCTCATAGGCAGGTTATGCGCAAAGGTGATAATAAATTTTAAACCCAGATTATGCTTTGGGATTCAAATCAGGGAAATCGCTTTTAAGAAACATCAATAAAATTTTGGCCTTGTTACTTTTGAGGCGGTTTCAATTGCCACGACCTTCAGGTCGTGGAAATCACAATTCAAGTGAAATCGGTGGCTATTTGTTACGCTCTTCCAACAGGCGCAAGTGATGCTGAATGTGATAGGCCGAAAAGAATAACATTTCGCGGAGTGTTAGTTTTCCTAAAAGCGGATGAGGCAAAAGATGATTGTCCAATTGGTTTTCGCTCCATGAGCCCATGTGGATTATCATCTTCTCTTTTTGGCGGTTGAATTCTCCGATCATTTTTGCTTTCTGTTCCCAGGAAACGGGAGGGGGTATGAAGCGTGCGCTGGCCCTGCCACCGGCAGAAAGTTTTTGGTGAGCGGTCAACCAACTCCTGATAAGTGCGTGGTGGGCGGTTTGGTTTTCCGAATGCAATGCGCAACACGAAAGCGGGAAGGGCAAGTGCCAGATTTACGGGAGACAAACTCCGGATCAGATGATCAACGTTTTGACCCACCGACCATTTGCCATTGAGTGATTCCGTAAATTTTTCCTGCGATCGGCTCTCAACAAATCGTACGAATTCTTCAGCGTTAGTTGTTAACAATCCGATTATGAATTTTTTGTCTTCCATTTCAATTTATACTAAAGGTATTTTTTTGAATGTTTGAATCTTTGTCGTTGTAAAAGAACACGCGCAAAAACTAGGATGAACCCCGGCAAGGGATAGCAGCGGAAAGCCCGAAGTGTGTTGGCAGTGCGTGGCCGGACCACTCGAAGCGCGTGGCAGGCTTGCAGCGAATAGCCCGGTGGCCTTCGCCATGCCGCAAAAAAAACCTTGCATTAATAATTTTACAAACTCCAACCCTCCCGATATTCCCTCTTCACAAACTGGTTGGCTTCATCGAAGTTGGTGATCTTCATGTTTTTTGCATCCCACAAAAGTTTCTTCCTTCCGGGAAATCCTTTGTCGGTGCGCATGGAATAACTTCTGATGGCCAAGTTGCCCATCAGCACTGCTTCTGTAAAGGGCCCTGCATATTCAAAGGGTGAACTGATCTTCATTTTTCCGTAGCCAGCAATGCAGGCATCAACCCACTGGGTGTAATGGCCTGCCTCTGCACCAGGCACTCTCGCAATAGTTGGGTTAGGCAACACAACTTCTTTCATGCGCGAAGTGGGGAGGAGTACAGGAGCGCGTTCGTAGTTGCCCATCAGTTTGCCTTTGGTGCCTTCGAAAATATAGCCATTGCCACCATCGCCCATCATCTCATCGGGCAAAAGTTCATCGGGCCTTTTGGGCACCAAGCCACCATCCATCCAGGTGAATGTTATGTTTCCCTTACCATCCGTGCGAGGAAATTTGTAGTGGATGACGGAGGAAGCGGGACAACTTTCTTTGTAGTCGGCCATTTTAAAAAAGTCGGACCATGCGGTGGTGGTACTGCACTCCACTTCGGTGGGATAGTCAATCGGAAGAATTCGAAATGCTGCATCCATAATGTGGAGTGCCATATCGCCCAACGCGCCTGTTCCGAAATCCCACCAGCCACGCCAGTTGAAGGGAAGGTAAGCGGGATTGAAATCAATATACTTTGCGGGACCAAGCCATAAATCCCAATCTACTTCTTTGGGTATTTCATGCTTGCCTGTAGGTGCGGGTATTCCTTGTGGCCACACGGGCCGGTTGCTCCAGGTGAGCACGTTGGTTACATCGCCAATCAGGCCAGCGTCCACATATTCTTTGGCCGTGCGCACGTGATCTGCGGAAGCGTATTGATTGCCCATTTGCGTTACCACTTTATATTTTTTGGCGGCTTCGGTGAGCATGCGTGCTTCAAAAATATCGTGGGTGAGTGGCTTTTGAACATACACATGTTTGCCGCGTTGCATGGCGGCCATCGCTGCCACGGCATGCGTGTGGTCGGCAGTGGAAACAGAAACGGCATCAATGTTCTTTGCTTCTTTGTCGAGCATTGTTCGGAAGTCTTTGTAATAAACTGCCTTTGGAAAATTCTTTACGGAGTCCACCGCTTGCCGGTCGTCCACATCGCAGAGGAAAGAAATTTTTGCTTTCGGATTTCCTTTGGTTTTTCCGTCCGGGCTTCCGGCAAAACCCGTAAGGTCGCTTTCCCCTTTGCCGCCCACGCCAATACCGGCTATGTATAGTGTGTCGCTTGGCGCGATAAACCCTTTGCCGAGGGTGAAGCGTGGTATGATACTAAAGGCAGCAACACCTAAGGCAGCTTGCTTTATAAATTTTCTTCTGGAAAGATCGGTTGCTTGGGCGATGGGAAGTTTTTGTGCTGGCATATTTTATTCAGTTAATAATTTTACTCGACTCGTGCTGATTATGAAAAAACAATTGACAAATGTTCAATTGACAAGGTGAACTATTGTCAATTACAGTTTTGTCAATTGTCAATTATTACCAACCCGTTCTATATTCACGTTTCACAAATTGGTTGGCCTCATCAAAGTTGGTGATCTTCATGTTGGGGCCGTCCCACAATAATTTTATAAAGCGGCCCGGATAATCAAATTGGTCGGGCCTTCCGCCCACGCGAGGTTTGCGTATGTCGTAGCTGCGAATGGCCAAGTTGCCCATCAGCAAACCTTCGGTGAGGGGGCCGGCCAAATCGAAAGGCGATGACAATTCAGATTTTCCATAACCCGCAATGCATCCTTCCACCCATTGTGCATAGTGGCCTTCGGCCCCGCCTGTTACGCGTTTGTATGTTTGTGGCAGCGTTACTTCTTTGGTGCGCGAGGTGGGCAGCAACTGTGGGTTGATGCCATAGGTGCCGCACATCATTTTGCCTTTGGTGCCCACCATGATCACACCATTTCCTCCATCGCCCATCATTTCGTTGGGGCCCAGTTCTTCGGGGCGCTCGGGTTGAATGCCGCCATCCATCCAATGAAATTTTACGTTTGGCTTTCCTGCTTTTCCCGGAAAGGTCATGATCACATTTGAAGAAGGTGGGCAACTATCGGGAAAATATCCCCGCTTGAATTCATCCACATACACACTGCCCACGCTGCATTCCACTTCGCTGGGATAGCCAAGACCAAGCACACGGAACGGTGGCTCGATAATGTGACAGGCCATATCGCCCAGCGCGCCTGTGCCATAGTCCCACCAGCCGCGCCAGTTGAACGGCACAATTTTTTCTACATAATCTTTTTGTGGAGCTGTTCCAAGCCACAAGTTCCAATCAAGCTCTTTGGGTATCTCTGTTTTTTTGTCCGACCACGGAATGCCTTGTGGCCACACGGGCCGGTTGGTCCAGCAATACACCGTGTGCACATCGCCAATCGTGCCGGCATCGTACCATTCGCGCATTTGCCGAACGCCATCCCCTGACGCTCCCTGGTTTCCCATCTGGGTAACTACTTTATATTTTTTGGCTGCTTCGGTGAGCATACGCGCTTCGTGTATGTCGTGCGTTAAAGGTTTCTGTACATATACGTGCTTGCCCAATTGCATGGCGGCCATGGCTTGTATGGCGTGCATGTGGTCGGGTGTGGAAACAGAAACCGCATCGATGCTCTTGTGGTTTTCGTCCAGCATCTTGCGGTAGTCTTTGTAATATTTTGCTTTCGGAAAGTTGGTAACAGTTTTGGCTGCCCTGCGGTCGTCCACATCGCAGAGGAAAGATATTTCTGCTTTTCCGCTTTTGGCGAAGTTGGCGATGTCGCTTTCACCTTTTCCACCAGCACCAATACCAGCCACATATATTTTGTCGCTTGGCGCGATGTATCCGTTGCCACCCAGCACATAACGGGGAACAATGGTGACTGCGGCTGCGGCAAGTCCGGCAGTTTTGATGAAGTTTCTCCTTCCTGTTTTTTCAGAAGAAGGTGGCGTTGTTTTTTTAAGTGGCATGGTTTAATCTATTAATGGTTAAGAAAATATTGATGCTATATGCTGGATATTGATGCTGGATGCTGACTTCTAAATTCAATCCCGATAGCTATCGGGACAAACCCCCTCCTATCTACTAACTACTATCTCCTAACTCTTATATTCTGACTTCTAAATTCTAACTTCTGACTTCTTCTAAATTCAAACTCAACTTCAAACTCAAGCCCCTCCTAACTACTATCTCCTAAATTCTGACTTCTTCTCCTCAACTTTCAAACTTCACACTCTCTGCCAGTGTTCGTTCATCGTACTTCATTCCATATTGGTCGAGCACGTCTTGTGGCACTCCATCCCACTGGTTGGGTTTGTTGCCAGCGTAGCCTAAATCTTTCACACCAATTTCGCTGGTGAAAAATCCGCAGGCGGTAAGGTCGCGCATCTTGTTGAAGAAAGCCACGCCCTGTTTCATTTCTGGTTTTGCCTTGTCGGGATACGCAATTTCATCCACCATTTCTATTTGTTGTGTGGATGAGCAGGAGGCAAAATCGGTGTTGAACTTCTTGAGGCATTGTACATCCAACCACCTCAAGCCACCACGCATGGGAATTTGATGTTGGGGCATGTCCTTCACGATAAACTCAATGAAAGCAGGAACTCCTGCCTCGGTGGCCGAACCGGATGTGCCATCTTTGGGTATGATGATGTCGGCCAGGATGGCGATGGTTTTCATTTCATGTGGGTCAAAGAATGTTTCACTCAGCAACTTTTGTTCGCGCACCAATTCTTCATTGGTGCGGTCGATCGTAAATGTTTTAGCAGGTGCTGCACCAACTTCTTTGGTTCCTGGTTCGCACGATAGCAGTGCAGTTGCGCCCAGCGATCCTGCGGCTAAGGTTTTTAAGTATTTTCTTCTGTCCATAGTAAATTCAAGATTTGAGATTTGAGATTTCTAAATCAAAGGTTCTGTTTTTTCAACTCATCAATAATATATTCACTCGCCCGCATCGAAAGTGCAAGTATCGTCCAGGTTGGGTTTTTGTCGGCTTGCGAAACAAACGGTCCTCCGTCCACCACAAAAAGGTTTTTTACATCGTGCGCCTGGTTGAATTTGTTCACTACCGATTTTTTTGGATCGTTGCCCATGCGCGTGGTTCCCACTTCGTGAATGATTCTTCCCGGAGCAAGAAGGCCATAATCATTTTCAGGTCCATCGGAATTTCCGTAAGTAACCACACCGCCCATTTTGTCAATGATTTCTTTGAATGTCTCTTTCATGTGCTTGGCCTGCTTCACTTCAAAGTCGCTCCACTTATAATGGAAGCGCAACACGGGTATACCGAATTTATCCACCGTGGTGGGGTCGATCTCACAAAAATTGTCTTCGCGCGCTATGGCCTCGCCCCGCCCCGACATACCAAACGAAGCACCGTAGAAGTAACGGTAATCATCTTTCAAGGAAGCACCGTAGCCGCCAGCATCTTTTTGTTTCCCATCGCGGCCCGGATATTTTCCGTTGGTGCCCTGCATTCCGAAACCAAAACCATAGCCGGGCATTCCCATGCCTCCACCATATTCAATGTGGTAGCCACGTGGAAAGTCTAATTTTTTATTGTCGAGCCACCACGGTGAATATACGTGCATGCCGCCCACACCGTCTTCGTTATATCTTTTTCTTCCAACCAATTTTGGAAGTATGCCTCCCATGGAAGCACCTGTTGAGTCATGCAAATATTTTCCGACCACGCCACTTGAGTTGGCAAGGCCGTTGGAGTTCAACGAAGATTTGGAATTGAGCAGCAAGCGGGCCGACTCACAAGCACTGGCAGCCAGGATAACCACTTTTGCATTCACGGTGTATTCCTGCATATCGTCTTTGTTGACAAACGAAATGCCGGTGGCTTTTCCACTTGCATCGGTCATTACTTCGCGAGCCATCGCGTTTGGTATCACATCTACATTGCCGGTTTTCAACGCGGGGTTTACCAACACCGAAGAAGAAGAGAAATCGGCATAAACGGTGCAGCCCCGGTTGCATTGGTGGCAATAGAAGCACGAGCCTCTGTCCTTGTTGATGGGCTTTGTTAAAATAGAAAGCCTTGAAGGGATGACAGGAATATTGAGAGCACTACCTGCGTCTTTAATAAAGAGTTCGTGCAAGCGCGGTTTTGGTGGAGGAAGATAAATGCTGTCAGGATCGTTGGGCAGGTTTTCTTTCGATCCAAAAACACCAATAAGCTGGTCAACTTTATCGTAGTATGGGGCAACATCATCATAGCCAATGGGCCAATCTTCGCCCAGGCCATCGTGGCTTTTGTGTTTGAAATCGCGCGGGCCAAAGCGCAGGGAAATCCTGCCCCAATGATTGGTGCGGCCGCCCAACATGCGCGAGCGGAACCAATCGAACTTGGTGCCATCTTTATGGGTGTAAGGTTCGCCTTCGAGTTCCCATCCGCCATAGGCGGCATCGAAATCTCCAAAATGCCGAAGCGGAGAACTTGCCCCTCTGCGTGGCGACTCCCACGGCCATTTCAATTGGGTAACGTTTTTTGCGGGATCGTAAAGCGGGCCCGCTTCGAGGAGCACTACTTTTATTCCGGCATTGGCCAGTGTGTATGCCGCCATGCCGCCACCGGCACCTGAGCCAACAATGCACACATCGTAATCTTTCGGGGTTTTCTTGATCTGAAAATCAGGCATAGAAAAGGAGTTATAATTTAACTTCTTTAAAAGTAGATTTTATTTTCAGATAACGGAAGAAAGAAATTTTTTATCAGTCGAATGAAAGGAGGAGTGGTTTTATTTCCTTTTCAAATCATTTTGGTTCGTGATTTCTTTTCGGAACCGGGTCATAGCCGCTGGTGCCCCACGGATGGCACCGGGCAATACGCTTAGCCCCCAACACGACTCCTTTCCAAACACCCCATTCCTGAATGGCCTCTATAGTATATTGAGAACAAGAAGGGGCATGCCTGCAATGAGCACCCAACAAGGGCGACAATGTTGCCTGATATAACCGTATAGGAAGGATAAATAGCCTTTTAAAAAACATGATTTTGTTTCAACATTGCTTTTAAACTATTTGAGTGCAAGTTAAGTTCGGCTTTGGACATCGCATAACATTAATAGTAGAGTCCTTCCAAAATCAAGCAAAAAAAATTAAACCCATTAAATTTATGAGAGCCCTAATTTTTTTGATAGCATGTTGCTTTTCCTGAGAAGTGTATTTCCAGAACCCCGTTGGTGTTTTTGAAAACCACCAGGATGTTGGCAACCCCAAGAAGCCCGGCTCGGCCGTATTCGATCAGGCAACGCAAGAATATAAACTGACGGGCGCAGGTTATAACATTTGGTTTGGCCGGGATGAATTTCACTTTGCATTCAAAAAGTTGAAAGGCGATTTTATCCTCACGGCCAACTTTCAGTTTGTGGGAAAAGGCACGGACCCTCACCGCAAGATTGGATGGATGGTGCGAAGCACATTGGACGATAACGCATCGCACATTAGTGCTACCGTGCATGGCGATGGATTGACGGTGCTTCAAACGCGACCACTGAAAGGTGCCTTTATGCGTGATCCGGAAGATGAGATACGGTTTTCCAAAAGTGCTCCTCAAATCATCCAGTTGGAACGCAGCCATGACAAATACACCATGAGAGTTGCCAATTGGGGAGAGCACCTTCAAGTGGTGGGCGAACTCAAACCCTTAGCCATGGGGGAAGAAGTTTTTGCCGGGATATTTATTTCTTCACACAACGAAGCAGTGGTAGAGGAAGCCGCTGTCTGGAATGTGAGGGTTGATTTGCCCGTGCCAGCCAATTATAACCCCGATGCTTCTGGATTTACTATGGGTTGCAGAATGGAAACCATAAATGTGTTTACCGGCAAGCGAAAAACAATCCGCGAATCGGCAGGCCGGTTTGAAGCGCCCAACTGGATGCCAGACGGCAAGAGGCTTTTATTCAATGAAGGCGGATCGTTGTTTACAATTCCTATTGAAGGTGGCACACCGGAAAAGCTCAACACCGATTTTGCCGACCGCAACAACAACGATCACGTCATTTCCTTTGATGGGAAAACAATTGCGCTCAGCCATCATCGCACCGGATTGACAGGTGGAGGCTCCACCGTTTATACCGTTCCCATTACAGGTGGAACTCCAAAACTTCTCACCGAAAAAACACCTTCGTACTTGCATGGTTGGAATCCAAACAACAAAGAAGTGGTCTATGTGGGTCAGCGCGATGGAAAGAATTATGACATCTATAAAATTTCGGTGAATGGCGGAGAAGAAGTGAAATTGACATCGAACACCAGCTATCATGTGGACGGATGTGAGTTCTCACCCGATGGCAAATACATTTATTATAATGGAAGTCAAACGGGCACCATGCAGTTGTGGCGGATGAAACCGGACGGCAGCGGTCACGAGCAAATTACATTTGATGAATACAATAACTGGTTTCCCCATATTTCGCCAGACGGAAAATGGATTGCATTCATTTCATTCCCCACCGACATAAACCCAAAATCACATCCGTCCTATAAAAAAGTTTCCTTACGGTTGATGCCAGTTTCTGGGATTGGATCGCCCAGGACCATTGCTTATCTATATGGAGGGCAAGGCACCATCAATGTTCC
>JANOQB010000218.1:0-10762 GCA_031422215.1 Cytophagales bacterium
GAATGCATCGGGGTCTTCTTCATCGATTTCAATATCAAAGCTGTCGATGCCCGCATATTTTTTAAAGAGCACTGCCTTGCCTTCCATCACAGGTTTGGAAGCTTCGGGCCCAATGTTGCCCAACCCCAGCACAGCGGTGCCGTTGGTGATCACGGCCACTAAGTTTCCTTTGGCTGTGTATTTATAAACATCTTCTTTATTGAGAGCAATTTCTTTGCAGGGCTCGGCCACACCGGGCGAGTAGGCCAATGCCAGGTCGTGCTGTGTGCTCAATGTTTTAGTGGGCACTACTTCAATTTTTCCGGGCTGCCCTTGTGTGTGATAGTTGAGTGCATCCTGCCTGCGTATCTTAATGGACATAGCGTTGGGTGTGGTACGATGGGCAAGATAGTATTCAAAATGATTTGATTGCGAATTTTATTGCGGGAAATTCTTTGCAGAACTAAACACAATTACTCACGCAAAGACGCAAAGTTGGTCTCAGATTATATGCGACACTTATTCAGAGAATTTTTTACTTCCTACCGCACCCTGTGTTCGTGCTGGTCGCCTGACCAACATTTTCATGACCTAACACGGTTTGTAAATTTTTCCACGTTGCGGGTCAACAAGTGATGGTAATCCCGCTGTGTTCTGATGGGTGTGAACTCTGTAAAAATTGAACTCTTACTTATTCCCAGTAGCCCATTCGTTCAAATTAAAAAACAGGTCATCCACTGATACAACCGTCACTTCATTCGGTAAGTTAGGATGCAGGGGGTTTATCAAAAGATTGTGTTCTTGTGGATATGCCTTTAATAGAATGCGGGCAGACGGTACTTTGAGACAAACCGAAGTATTGGTGCGTGCCCAATTTTTTCCAAACTCTTGTGTTGATAATGGATAGGGTCTTGAATCCCAATCATCCGGTAACAAAGCAGCATCCAACACTGGTGGGTCTGATAAAACGGAATATGTAATAAGCGACCACGCTTGCTCGACCACCGTTCCACCCTTGATGCTGAGAAATTCTGAGGTGATAATCGCAACACTCGAACCGGCATAAATCATAGGCACCCCACGGCTGTTCCATCGCGCCCCGCCACTGCCATAACCCATCGGGGTTGCAGCATGTTTTTTTTGAATGATCCGAAAATAATCGGCCATTGTTACATCACGTTGCCATACTCCATCGCATCGATTGCATCTTCCACCAACTCAGTGCCATACGGAGTGGGCAGCAAATCAATTGGCTTCTCGTCTCCCAAGGCCATATTAGGCTGTTGCAGCCAGGACTTAAAAGAATCTTCTGAGCCAAAAACCTCAATGCCTTTTTGCACCAGGGCATCTAACTTCAGCAGGTTCTTTGAAGGAAGAACACCGATAATCGAATCAGCTGTCCAGCGCGAAATAGTGCGCTGCGATACACCCGTGAGGTCCGCGATTTCTTGTGTGTTCAAGTCAAGAAAAGCCATCAGTGGTTTAACGGAGCGATAGGGCAATCCCTTGCCAATAATTTTATTCAGATCAATGAAGTTTCTGGCCTTGATGGCCTTGTTGATAAAAAAGCCCGACCGACCGGGCACAGCGATATCCACCGGTGCCGAGTTAAATACACGGATCTTAAAAATCCCACTTGATGCTTTAGTTTTCATTGAAATGACATTTGTCTATCAAATATACGCCATTTGTCTTACAATGGTTCACCCCTTGCCTAAATTCTTTAAGTTTGTTGAACACTCACTTGGCTGGAGCCGGCAATTCACCACTTATTTTAAACGTATATAAAATGGTCTCCAACTCGCGCATGATTTCGCGCTGTGGCCTGCCCGGACTGATGGTGAAGCCCTCGATGTAATACATCATTCCATTGGCGGGGTCAGCGAGTGTGTAGGAAAGAAAGGGGCCGCCCATCACCAGGTTATATGTTTTCCAAAGGCCGCGCATCTCCACGGCAAATTTTTTATTGAACGAAACTTCGCGCGTGATCACGGGTTTGAACGGAATGGTGGTTTCGGTCATCAAATGGGTTTCCGATCGGTCGGGGTCACCAAACAAATATTTTTCGCATATCGCATCACGCCATTTTATCAGGCTGTCGCGCTTGAATTGATCTTGCGATGTGTATTTCTTTCTGGCAATAAAAATGTCCTTGTCATCGGTGGCGGTCATTTGCCGTGCCCAAAAAAATTCTTCATTGCTCATCACCAGCTCGTAGCCAAAAGGAATTTTTATATCACATTGTAATTCTTTCTTCAAAATCTGCGACACGCCCTTCATTTGTTTTGATTTGAAAAGCGTGGAAGAAAGCCGCTCGCGTTCTCTTATGTCAAAATGTTCTATCAGCCTTTTGCCATTTTTGCGGATGTGCTCAATGAGTTGCTTCTCGGTGGTGCTGAACAGATAGAGTACTTCCTGACCCTTAGAAAAAACATCGGTTGAGTTGCGGCTAAAGAGATCGGGGTTGGCGCGGATCTGATCCAAGGATTCTTTGGTGAAAAGTCTTTTTACTGTTGCAGCCCCCGATGACTTTTGATCGAGCGTGACTGCAAAGATCAAGTTTCTCCTTTGCTTCAATACAGAATTTAATTTTCGCGGGTCCACCCATTTCAAATGAAATACGGCCTCCGGGCGGGGAAGGCCTTCCGTTTCGACACTGAAGAGTGAATCTACTGTTTTGCCAAGCGGGCCTTTCCATTGGGTGGAGTCCATGATGAGGATAATATCCCCAATCATTCCTGACGAGGATGGTAGGCTGTCTTTGGAGGTGGTGCAAGCACTAAGGATGAGGACGGAAAATAAAATGGGGGCAAAAAAACAGTTCATGCGGTACGGTATCAGCCTCAGTATAATTCGAACAAAAGGAAATGGTCACAAAAATTATTATCCCAGAATCAATTTTTGGCCGGGCTTTAGCGTGTTGTCTTTCAACTTGTTGAGGTTTTTTATTTTTTCTATGGTAAGGCCGGGCACTTTTTTGGAAATATCCCAAAGCGTATCGCCTGGCTGCACGGTATATGTTTTGGCATCGGGTGATAAAAGCAATGTTTGAGAAGGCGACTGAAGTTTGGCTGAAGCAATCATTGCCACGGGCACCCAGATTGCCAACCGCTGGCCCGAACGGATTATATCGCTGCGAAGGTTGTTCCATTTTCTGATGTCGTCAGCCCGCACTTTATGCCGCATGGCAATGCCGCTCAATACATCTCCTGACTTTACTTTATAGGAAATCATTTCGCGGCCTACCGTATTTCCATTGGAGAATTTTTTGGCCAATGCTTCCATCTCCTTTTTGCCCGTGACCGAAACAGAATCAAGGATCGCCATCCGGTTCTTGTCAAGATTTTGTTTTGCATGCAAGGGCATTCTCAGGATGTGCGCCTTGCCATTGTCGGGCAGGGCGTTGCGGTGTGCGGCAGGATTTAATTTTTGCAAATCTTCCAAGCACGTACCGGTTAGTTTTGCCAGCGATTCAAAATGAACAAATTGTTTTACCAAGATTGTATCGAAGGGAAGTACTTCTTCGCGGGCCACTTCCAATAAGTTGTGATGCTCGGCATAGTTCATCGCATAGATGATTGCAATATACTGTGGAACATAGGCGCGTGTTTCGCGTGGCAGGTGTGGATATATTTCCCAAAAAGATTTTTTGTAGCCCGACCTGCGCACGGCTTTGCGCACGGTGCCCGGCCCCGAGTTGTAAGCGGCCAACGCCAACTCCCAATTTCCAAAAATAGAATAGAGTTGCTTTAAATAACGGCATGCTGCATCAGTGGATTTTTCAGGGTCCATGCGCTCATCTATATACCAATCGAGATGCAGGCCCATGTACCTTCCTGTGCCTGACATAAATTGCCACAACCCTACAGCGCGCGCCCTCGACACGGCACGTGGATTAAGTGCCGATTCTATGATCGCCAAATATTTCAGTTCATCGGGCAGGTTGTATTGAGCCAATTTTCTTTCGAAGAGCGGAAAGTACAAATCCTTTTTGCGCTGCATACTGCGTGTATATTCGCGGTTGCGCACCGTAAAATAATCAATGAAGCCACTGACCGTATTGTTGTAGGTGAGCGGAATTGTTTGTTGCAGGCAACTTAATCGGTCGGCCAATAACTCTGGGGTTGCATCGGCCGGAATATATTCAAGGTCGGTTGGGAGCGCCTGAAGGTTGACGGGCAACGTATCCAGCGCGATGAGGTCTGCTGTGGGCACAGGCAACTGCAACGTGTCGGCCTCTTCTTCTTGAGCAAACAAGATTGTGGCGGAAAAAACAAGCCATGATAGAACGAAATACTTCATACCAACTTCAATTTTTCATTTATTCCCTTCTACAACGGATTGCAAGTTCTGAATTATATGTGAGAACTGAAATAGGTTGGATTCCGCAAAGTCATCGGCCATGATTTGAATGCCTATGGGCAATCCTGATGAATCAACTCCGCAAGGAATGGATATGGCCGGAACCCCAGCCACATTGGCCTGCACCGAGTATAAATCTGCTAAATACATTTCGATGGGATTGTTGTGCTCGCCCAATTTAAATGCCGTGGTGGGCGTGGTTGGAAGGATTATAAAATCATGTGTAGAAAAAATGTCTTTGATTTTCTTCCGGATCAGGTTCCTTACTTTTTGTGCTTTCGTATAATAAGCATCATAATAGCTGGCGCTCAACACAAACGTGCCCAGCATAATCCTTCGTTGCACTTCCTTTCCAAATCCTTCCGACCGGGTTTTTTTGTACAACGCGTTCAAATCATGCGCAGCCGCAGAACGATGACCATAGCGCACTCCATCATAGCGCGATAAGTTTGAACTCGCCTCGGCAGTAGCCAGAATGTAGTAGGTGGGTAGCACATATTCATTCAAAGGAAAGTCAATTGCTTCCACGCTGTGCCCTTCAGATTTTAGCTGCTCAATTTTTTGATATATGTTTCTTTTTATTTCCGGTTGAAGCGCATCTGACTCCAGCGTGTCGCGCATGTAGGCTACCCGGTATTTTTTAGGAGTTGAATTCAATTCCTTGCTATAGGATGGCACTTCTTGATTGGATACGGTACTGTCATAATCATCCGCGCCAGCGATTACTTCCAAGACCAAAGCCGAATCATAAATGTTCTTTGAAAAAATACCAATGCAATCAAATGACGAACCGTAGGCGATCAGCCCGTGGCGCGAAATGCGCGAGTAGGTTGGCTTCAATCCGATAACACCACAAAACGCTGCGGGCTGCCGCACCGATCCACCCGTGTCGGACCCGATGGAAACATCACATAAGTTAGCCATAACAGCCACAGCCGAACCGCCCGATGAACCGCCTGCTACACACGTGTTATCAATGTCGTTGAGGACGGGACCGAAAGCTGAATTTTCGTTGGAAGAACCCATGGCAAACTCATCACAATTTTGGCGGCCAATGATAATGGCATCTTCATCCAACAGGCGTTGAACCGCTGTGCCGGTATATTGACAAACAAAACCGTTTAGAATTTTACTGCTTGCCTGAAGAGGATGGCCTTTATAACTGAGCACATCCTTGAGCCCAACCACTAAGCCGGCCAGTTTACCGGCTGTTCCGCTTTTAATTTTGGAATCAATTTGCGATGCCCTTTCGATAGCCTCGCTTGCATACACACTCAAAAAAACATTGAGGTGTTTCTTTTCTTCGATGTTGGCCAAAAAGGATTTTACCCTGTCGGTGCAGGAGATAGATCCGTTAAGAAGGGCTTGTTGTAGATCTTTTAAGTCAGCGAAGGTCTTCAACGCTTACTTTTCGTCAATCTTTGGCATTTCCTTGCCGGCCTCATCCACCTCTTTTTTCACATCCTTTACGGCATCCTTAAATTCGCGAATGCCTTTACCAAGTCCTTTGGCAAATTCAGGGATTTTTTTTGCGCCAAAAAAGATCAACACAAACAATCCGATCACCACCCACTCGCCCATGCCGGGCATTCCAAATAAAAATATTGTGTTCATAGCCATTAGTTAAGAGTGTAAAGATAGACAATTATGATAAACGCAAGTAGTGCCTGCGTTTTTGTGTAAATAAAATAGAACCAGTTCAAGCACTTTTTCACCGTTTAACTAATTTTTGAGCCACTCTTGAGGATTAAGGGCGTCAAAATTCTTTCTGATCTGGAAGCGCAACTCGGAAATGCCTTCCCCATTCGACAATACTTTTCCGAGTTCCTGATTGGTAGTTACGGTCTCGCCTTTTTTAACCACAATATCTTTTAAGCCCGTGTAAACAGTAAAAAATTCTCCATGTTTAATAATAATGGTGTTGCCCATGCCAACCGTAAAGGCAACACGGCTCACCTCACCGCTAAATATACACCGTACTTCTTCACCTTGTTTGGTTTGGATGTTGACGCCATCGTTTTGGATTTCAATGCCCTTCAACACAGGGTGCTGCTGCCGTCCAAATTTTTGCGAAACAAAACCCGTCACCGGCCAGGGAAATTTACTCTTGTTTTCCTCAAAAGAAGCTGAGAGTGCCACGCTAACATCGGCAACTTCTTTGTTCTCCTTGCTGGCTCGTTCGCGGGCCTCGCGCGCTTCACGGGCAGCGCGCTCCAGTTCTTCCTTTATTATTTTGGCAATCAGATCGTCCAGTTCGGCAATCGCTTTTTTCGTTTCGCCCAGGTCTTTGCGCAATTGCTTCTCTTGTTTTTCAAGCGACTTAACAACCGCCCGTTGCTTTCCTTTCAGGTTGGTAAGCTCATTGTTTTCCTTCTGCTCATCTCCAAGCAAACTATTTTTTTCTCCCCTCTTCAGTTCTGTAATGTGCACTTGCTCGCGCAATATTTGCTGCACTTTTTCGATGGCCACGGCTTGGCTTTGTCTGGCTTTGCCATATTGCTCCATGTACTTCAGCCGCATGAGCAATTGATCGAAAGACTTTGCTGAAAAAAGAAAAGTCAGATTATCCACTTTGCCACTTGCCTTTTGTGCTGCAAAGATCATGGCCCCGTATTCTTCCTTCAACTTTTCGGAATCCCTTTCGAGTGCCTGGATGATTTGATTGTTTTCGCTTATGTCGTAGTCCAGCAGCGAGATTTCATTTTTGATGGACTGTATCAGCGATTCTTGCTGCGAAATGCGTTGATTGAGGGCGGCCAGTTCGCCCAGCGTATTTTTCTTTTCTGCCCCAGTTTCGGCCAAGATTTTTTCCGTCTCTTTTATTTTCGCAAGGTTCTGCAATTTCTCCCGTTGCAATTGGGCTTTGGATTTCTGCCCATGAGCAAAAAAGCAAAAAAAAGAGAGTAAGAAAAATAAGCAAATGGATTTACCTGCGATCATATCGCTTGGGGATATTGAAAGGGAATTTCAATTCCTTGTCGCCCACTTCGGCTTTGTTGTATTCAATGGTAATGGTGTTGCTGAGAATGCCTGCCGTAGTTTTGTAAAACATGCTCACGATGCCATTGTACGGAAAGTACTTATCGCCCAAAGGCTGAAAGTTGGTGTATTCCATTTTGAGCAAATTGTTGGTGGAGGACTCTATGAGTTCCACAAATTCAATTTTCTTTAGAATTGGATTGATCAGAGTTTTGATGGTTACAGAACCTTCTCTTTGAACGAGCTTATCACGGTCGCCCTCTTTGCCAATTTCGTCATCCGCACTTTTGCTTTTGATTTGATTTCCCAGCATGGCCCCTTCTATCACAGCATAATCAATTTTAAAATTGAACCGTTTAGAAAGTTCTTCGTAATCAAACACGTAGTATTCTTTATCAACAGTGCTAATAATAGTAATAGAGTCTTTGTTGATAAGGGCTTTGCCGCCCTGCACACCAATCACCGAAAAATTCATCCAGATCACACTGTCTTTACGGATACGGATGGTGGCTTTTACTTCTCGCACTTTCTTATCGTCCTGAAATACCAACCTAGCTTTACCGTGCATATATCCAAAATCAATTTCTTCAATATCGATGGATTTTGGCGGTGGGGGAAGCGTGGGTACAACTTTTTTGCTGCACGACTGGAGGGTGGCAAGCACCAGCGTAGTGAAAATAATGAGTACGGTTTTTTGCATGAGCGATTTCGAAGGTAAAGGATATTTTCCTTATCAATTCAATTTTCTGTTGTTTATTTTTTTTTCGAGGGCTGCGTTGTCCCCGTCCTTTTGCCTTGCCTTTTGCCACTGGGCCACGGCCTGGTCCACTTCGCCCAATTGAAAAAGTATATCGCCATAATGTTCAAAATGGATAGCTGACACCTGGCCTGACTGAATGGCTTTTTCCATTACCTTTCTCGCTTCCTTATATTTTTCCATGGCAAACAGCACCCAGGCACGCGTATCAATATAAGAAAGGTTTTCGGGAAATAACTTTACCAACAGCGATGACATCTTATCGGCCTTTTCAAGGTTTTCTTTTCGCAGGGCAAGGTAGTAGCTATAATTATTGAGCACAACATCGTTGTTGGGATTTTGCGCGAGGGCCTCGTCATAGGCGGCATCCGATTTGGCAAACTCCTTGGATCCCTGATAGGCATCGCCCAACATGGAATTGAGTTCGCTTACGAAAACAGGATTGCCGGAGGAAAGTTTCTTTGCCTGCTCAAGGGCGTAGGTGCCTTCGCGGTACTTCTTCTTGCGCAAGTGAGCATAGCCATTGAAGTAATAGGCCATGGCCTGGTTGGGAAACAATTCAAGTGCCTCCTCTGAATGTTTGATCAGGCTATCGATTTGGTTGTCTTCGCTTTCCAAAAACAACAGGTTTTGCCACGCTTCAAAACTACCGGAGCCCCCCTTTACTGCTTTTAAATATTGTTCGAGTGCCTCTTTGTTTTTGTCAAGGGCCATGAACAAATCGCCTCCCACCAGGTGAACATTCGGGTCGAGTGGATAATTGGCTTCCAACTTTTTGAAAAGGGCGAGCGAAAAGGATTCCAACTCTGCGTCTGGCTTGTTCTTGCTTTTATTGGTGGCCACGGTGGTTGAATACACACCCATCATCAATACTTTGCTGCTGGCATCCACCGAAGGGTCGTCAAACACTTGCAAAATATATTCCCTCGATTTTTTTTCCTGGCCACTGTCGCGGTAAAATCCGGCCAACATCATTTTAGCACTGCCTGCATCGGGGTGGTCTTTGATAAATTTTTCTACATACTCAATGGCTTTTTGGCCTTGACCGTTCCTCGAAAGCGTTTCGGCAAAACCCAAAAGGTAACGCTCTTCGTCAGGAAAAGCCTGGATAAGTTTTTCACCTTCAGCCATCGCTTTATCAATATTGCCTTTCTCAAGAAAGATGCGTTGCTTTTGAGAGGATGATACCTCATTGATCCCAAACACGGATTCAGCCCGGTCATACACTTTCATTGCTTCGTCCTCTTTTTTGCCGTACAGATAAAGGGCCGCCAGCTCGTAGAGATAGTCTTCGGTGCCGCTCACTTCCTTTAGCATGGTTTCTATGGCGTTGGTAGCCTTGGCAAACTCGCCCAGCCCTGCGTAAATATTGGAGGCCAGCAGGTAAAAATATTTATTCTTCTTTTCGTACTTCAGGGCACTTTCAATGCTTTGAGATGCTTTCTCCAAATCTTCTTCTTTCGTTCCCTTGGCCAATATCTCGGCAATTTTATAATGGACGGTTGCATTGGTCGGGTTCAGTTCGGCCACGCGCTGGAAGTACAGCAGCGACTTGGCAAAGTCTTCGAGGATAAAATACTTTTGCGCTTCCGTAAATAAAAATTCTGCTTCCCGCAAACGCGCCTGGGCTGAGGGAGGCTCAGGTTGTCCCCTTTTTTTCTGCGCAAGCATGGAGGCACCTGGCAACAGAATGAGAAGCGAAATAAAGAAAATGATCAGGGTTTGCTTTACGCACTTGCGGCAAGGGATAGAAGTGAAAAGCCTGCCTTTGCCGCAGGCAGGCCCGAAGTGTGGCGGATTGAGCGCGGCCGGACTTGAAGCGAATAGCCTGGTGGCGTTTCGCCATGCCGACAAAATGCCTTTGTGAAAATTTTTTACACCAATTTTTATCAATGGATTTTAAAATCAAATAGAACTATGATCGCCAAGGTCTAACCCAGAAGATTTTCCTTCAAAATTAACGAAATTCCCCAACAAGCTATTGTCCAAAATTCCCTTGCGCACCACGCTGTTCTTTTGGATGATGGAGTTGGATATTCTTGAATCACTCACTTTGGTTCCTTCACTGATGGATACGTGGGGGCCAATCACAGAATTTTCGATTACCACATGGTCGCCAATAAACACGGGCGGGATAAGAATGCTGTTTACAATCGTTGCCTCGGCCGAAACCAAGTTTTGATCTTTTATGATTTCAAGATATCGTTGGTTGGTTTGCACCATATTGTCTTTGTTGCCGCAGTCGAGCCATTCTTCCACCTGGCCAGGTACGAAGGTGGCACCCTTCTTCTTCATGTTTTCCAGGGCGGTGGTAAACTGAAACTCACCTTTCTCTTTTATGTTGTTGTCTATCAGGTGCTGCATTTCATCTCCCAGCTTTTCCCCATCCTTGAAGAAGTATATTCCGATGATGGCAAGGTCGGACACAAACACAGAAGGTTTTTCGATCAGCTCTATGATTTCACCTTTTGAGTTTAGTTTCACCACACCAAACTGCGATGGGTTGGCTACTTTTTGCACCCATATAGTGCCATCCTTCTCGGTATTCAATTTGAAGTCGGCTTTGAAAAGCGTATCGGCAAAAGCCACGATCACCTTGCCGGTAAACAATTCTTTGGCAAACAGGAGCGCGTGCGAAATGCCGAGGGCCTTGTCCTGATAATAAATTTTTCCTTCGGCACCTAC
>JANOQB010000219.1:0-6517 GCA_031422215.1 Cytophagales bacterium
AGAAAAAATTTCATCTAACTGATACATCTCTGGGTTATAGGCCAATCGCTTCGTTGTTTGAATGATCTCTTTC
The DNA here is from genome assembly GCA_031422215.1 of Cytophagales bacterium. Classification (GTDB taxonomy): domain Bacteria; phylum Bacteroidota; class Bacteroidia; order Cytophagales; family Cyclobacteriaceae; genus ELB16-189. The sequence goes on from JANOQB010000219.1 coordinate 74, forward strand.
TTCACGCGGTTGGCAGCAGAGGGAGAATCCTTCCTTATGTACTCGCAAAAGAAATCAAGTGATTCAGATGCTTTCTCCGTCCAAACAATGGACTTCTTTTTCAAAGCTTACCCTCCATTTCCTTTTGACTGATTACTTTACCCCTTTTGTATTGGATTATAGATTCTTCAATCTCTGCTTTATATTCCATAGAGGTTAGGGGTTTCCCTTTGGATGTATAGGCTATTACTTTTCTATTTCCCTTTTTTGTCAGTGACCGAAAGTACACCTGCATTTTCTGCAACACTTTTTCATCTTCGGTATTGGCCACCTGTTGATGAAGAGATGATTTTATTTCTGCAATGGTTGTCATTTTTTTTATTCAAAATTAAAAAATCCTTAATTGATGGGCTCCCCCTTTTCCAATTTTTTTATCATACCTTCAATGTTGGTTTTGTTTGTGGCCACCGTCTCTACCTTCAAGGCATCTTGCATAAACTTGATTGCTTTTTTATTGTCGCCATTGGCCGACCAGCCACGGGCCATCCCCGTAAGGGCAACGGGCACAGTGGGAAATCTTTTGTATGCCGATTCAAAAACAGGCATCGCTTCTTTCTCTCGCTTCTGCGCAATGAGTGAGCGGCCATAAGCTACAAGCTGTGCTGCAGTGGCATCGGGCAGGTTGATGGCTTCCTTCATCACCGCATCGGCTTCAGCTTTCTTGTCCATCGCGGCAAGCACATTTCCCTTTGCCTGATATATGGGGAAGTATTTTATGTTGCGATCAATATAGTTTTGTGCCCAGCCCAACGCTTCATCCAAATTGATTTTTTTGTTGGCGCAAAAATTTATGGCCGCCACTCCGTTGATCCAGTTTTGAAACGCTTTGATGCCGGTAAATTCCTCGCGCAGCTTTTGCACATACAAGTCATCGCCATTGGGCACTGCTATCTTAAATGGCACCGAAAGTTTTTCCCACTTCAACTTGGCTATGGCACTGTTCTGAAGCCGATCTGAGAATTCGTAAGTGAGGAACTCGTTGAACTCGCAGGCAACAGCTTTCACGCTAACCCTAAGCACTTCTTCAGATGGCACGTAAGAGAAACTTCCCCATGCGCCTGTGCTGGAAGAAAAAATGATTGCCCAATCTTCCTGTCCGGGAATCATATGCAATCCATAAGTGCCTGCTTTTATTGGCTTGCCTTCCACTTGCACATCGTGCGAAAATGTTATCGTTGTGTTTTCGTTCGCGCCCGCCCGCCACGGAGAAGGGTTTTGATCGGTGCTCTTTCCAAAGTTCAGGTTGTTCAATCCATAGGGCACCAACTTGCCCCATATTTCGCGGCCTGCCACATCGGGGCTGCTGTATGCAATCGTCACCTTTACAAGGCCAAGGTATTGGCTCACTTCACTTTTCTGATTGTTGCCACTGGGTGGCAACGTCATTTGCGACCAAGCTGCCATGCTCACCAGCAGGCCAACGATAATCAACGTAACTTTCAATTGATTTTTCATGGGATGTGTTTTTTTATTTCAACTTCAAGTTACAATTAATTTCTAAACGATTGCCATTTACCGCCCATACGAATTTATCGACTGCCAACACATTCCGCCTTTATTCTTTCCGCAAGTGTCAATACTTTTCAATCAAAATCCACTTCATTATGAAATTATTTGTATCGCCTAAATGCCTTCTTGTATTTTGTGTTTTGCTGTCATCAGCTTCCATCGCACAAGACCGTGTGCTGCCAGCTGAATCGGCTGTTAATTCCACGGGCTCCGTAACAATCAAAGGAAAAGTTGTTCCCTATAAAGTAACGGCTGGCACACAACCTGTTTGGAATGCCGAGGGGAAACCTAGCGCATCTTTATTCTACACCTATTACGAACGCACCGATGTGACCGACAAAAGCAAAAGGCCTTTTGTGATTTCCTTTAATGGCGGCCCTGGCTCCGCATCGGTATGGATGCACGTTGCTTACACCGGGCCCAAACAATTGAATATTGATTCGGAAGGTTTTCCCGTGCAGCCTTATGGCGTGCGCGATAATCCCCATTCCATTTTGGATGTGGCCGACATCGTTTATATCGATCCGGTGAACACGGGCTTCTCGCGCATACTAGACCCCAAAGCAGAGAAGTCAACTTTCTTTGGTGTGAATGCCGACATAAAATATCTCGCAGAGTGGTTAGACGTTTTTGTTGGAAGAGTGGGCCGCTGGACTTCCCCAAAATATCTGATCGGTGAAAGCTATGGCACCACGCGTGTGTCTGGTCTTGCGCTCGAATTGCAAAATGCACATTGGATGTATTTGAATGGAGTCATTTTGGTTTCTCCAACTGAATTGGGCATCAAGCGCGATGGCCCGGTTAACGATGCCTTGTCGCTTCCTTATTACGCGGCTGCGGCCTGGTACCAAAAGGCATTGCCTGCCGATCTTCAACAAAAAGATTTGAACGAAGTACTACCTGAAGTGGAGGCTTTCACCATTGATGAGCTGATTCCCGCACTTGCCAAAGGGGGGTTTATCGAAGAGCAAAAGAGAAAACAGATTGCCGCCAAGATGTCGCGCTTTTCGGGCCTCTCAGAAAAAGTAATCCTTCAACACAATTTATCAGTACCGACTGTATTCTTCTGGAAAGAACTTTTGCGCGATAAAGGATTTACCGTAGGCCGTCTCGACTCACGTTATAAAGGCATTGACAAAATGGAAGCAGGCGAGCGGCCTGATTACAATTCGGAACTTACTTCGTGGCTGCATTCATTCACGCCAGCCATCAATTATTATTTGCGTGATGTGTTGAAATACAAAACCGATTTGCAGTACAACATGTTTGGCCCTGTGCGCCCGTGGGACAATACCAACGACAACACCGGAGAAAACCTGCGCCTGGCCATGGCCGAAAATCCGTACCTGCATGTGATGATCCAGTCTGGCTACTATGACGGTGCTACCACTTACTTCGATGCAAAATATTCGATGTGGCAATTGGACCCGAGCGGAAGGATGAAAGACAGGTTGCGCTTTGAAGGCTACCGCAGTGGCCACATGATGTATTTGCGCGCAGAGGATTTGGTTTCTTCTAATGAGCACATAAGAGATTTTATCAAGAAGAGTACACCCGCACAAGGGCAGTCGGCAAAGTATTAAAGCATAACTAATTCTACTTTGTTGATAGGATAGCCACCGGTTCATGGCATTCTATGCAAATGATAGCAAAGATTCCTTTTCCACAAGTGGGCACAGGTTCTTGATTTTTTCGGGCGTTAAGGCACAAATGAAAACACAAAGATTAGTGGGGTATTCGTTAGTTGAACAACTCCAGAAATTTTTTTGAAAGCAACTGCCGCGAATATTTCTGCTCGGCCAATTGTCGCGCGGCCTGTTGATAGGCAGCAAGTAGTCTTTTATCAGATAAAAACGGAACAATCTTTTTTACAAAGTCGGTGGGCTGGTGCGGGTTTACATATATGCCGCATGAGTTTTCTTCAACCTCCATTCTTATCCATCCACCAAAATTGATCAGGATGAGTTTGCCTGCAGCGAGCCCATCAAAAAATTTATTGGGCGAACCTGTCTCCAATATGGGCACGGGCTTATAACAAATAAAGGCGGCATCGGTCACGTTCAAGAGTTCGCTCACACCTTGCCGGTTGGTAAAATCAACAAATGTAATATTGAGCAAGCCCATCTGCTTTGCATTCCCTTTAAGCCTGTCGAGCAGGGCACCATCGCCACAAACAAAAAAATGAATGGGCAGCTCGGCTTTGCGCGATGCATGGGCACACTCCAAAAAATAACCGAGGCCGTTGGCCAAACCCACAGCACCAATGTAAGAAACAACAAACTTTCCTCGCACGTTAAACTTTTCTTCCAGTTCAAATTTCTTTGCTTCAGGTTTGTAGAAATCACAATCGGCCATGTTGGGCACCACGTGGATTTTTTTTCCGGGCACTTTCTTTTCTATGGCGGCTTGTATACTAGGCGAGAGGGCCACAATGGATTCAGCCGATTTGTAAATAGATTTTTCCATCCGATATAAAAATCGCTGTGAAAAATAATTCTTCACAAAGCCCATCTGCACCGGTGCATCGGGCCACAAGTCGCCCACTTCAAAAATGTATGGGATCGAATATTTCTTTTTTATCCACTGTGCTGCCAGCCCCACAGTAAGCGGCACCGACATGGCGTAACAATAATCTGCGTCTTTGAATTGACCACTTAAGCGCATCGCACCCCACACATATTTAAGAAAAGCCCAACTGCGGGCAGCAAAACCAAAACGGTTGTAATAAGGCACGGGCAGGTAGTGCACATCAATGCCATCTACACGCTCCTTTTTAAACTCTTTATGATTGTGCGCGGTGATCACGTTTACTTTTGCCCCGTGATCCACCAAAGCCTTGGCCAAATAATAAGAGCGGAGGGCCCCACCTTTTTCAGGTGTGTTGAAATGCTGATGGAGGATCAAGACGTTCACGGTGCAAAGAAAACAAACCGCTTGTGTATCCCATCAAACCATTCAAATTTTTAGTCAGCTTCTTTGCTATTCGCTACTTTTGAAAACTAAATGCTTACCTTGATGAAAATTATCCTGTTGATGTTGCTCTCGGTGGCTGCACACGTAACCACCGCTCAAAAGCCCGAAAAATTATTTAATGGAAAAGACCTGAGCGGATGGAAAATCTATGGCACCGAAAAGTGGTATGCCGAGAAGGGGCAACTCATCTGCGAAAGTGGGCCCGATAAGCAATATGGCTACCTTGCCACCGACAAAGAGTTCAAAGATTTTGAATTGACTTTACAGTTTAAACAGGAATCGAACGGGAACAGTGGAGTGTTTTTTCATTCGCAAATTGAAGGGACGGTGATAAGCGGCTGGCAGGCAGAGGTGGCGCCCCTCAATTTGCACAGTGGTGGCATTTATGAATCGTACGGACGCGGCTGGCTCATTCAGCCAACTGCCGATAAGGAAAAAACACTAAAGGAAAATGATTGGAACGACATGAAGGTTGTGGTGAAAGGGAATTTAGTTACCACCTGGCTCAACGGCATTCAGATGATCACACTAACAGACGAAAAGATCGGCTCACGAACAGGAAAAATTGCCTTGCAAATACACGATGGCGGTGGTGTAAAAGTGCGATGGAAAAATATCCGGATCAAATCGTTGTGAGGTGGTGTGATAGATGAGGGTGAGCTGTTAGATACTCACAACCATTTTCAGATTTTTATTTTTAAATTCGTCCTGCATAAACAAAACCCTTATGAAACTATTTGCTATCATCTTTTTGGGAATAGGAATTCTCTTTGCCCTCATCGGTATAGGTTGGGGCTACGTTTTTTTATCCAATGCGGAAACGGCTGGACTAACAGAAGAAGGAATCGGCCCTTTGGTGTTTACCGTCATAGGTTTGATTTTTTCCGCTATTGGCGGTGGAGTCTTATACTATCAGGCTAAGCAGAAAGCAAAACGCGATCTGCTGCTGCGCACGGGCCGTAAACTTACTGCGGTGATCACCAGCGTGTATTACAACAACTCCATCAGCGTGAACAACCGGCACCCGATGGTAGTGGAGTGCACCGCAGAACTAAGCGGACAGAAGCAAAATTTTAAAAGCCACAACGTGTGGGGCAGCACACAATTTTCCGTTGGGCAAGAGGTGGCTGTATTTGTTGACACACGCGACCATGCCAATTACTGGGTGGAGGTTGGGGAATAGCACAAGTACTTTCCCATTAGCAGTCACCGCGATTTTTGATATCGGATGATTTGCCGATAACGTTTTGCAGCTTGCCGAATGCGGGCTTTCGGAGCCCCATCTGTCAAGCTACAATTAATGTTTATTTGGAGCCGAAAAGTTTCTGCCACCACGAACGCCCCGCTTTTGGCAAGGTGTTTTTATAGGCCGTTTTCTTTCTGACGTCATTTAGTTCAAATATTTTTCTCTCCGTTGTTGTCAATAAGTCTGGATGTTGAATTTGGCTTTTAAGATTGTCAACTTGTAAATAATTTCCATTCTTAAATTCGACCTTTGCCTTGTCAATTATTCGTTGGTCACCTGAATAAAGTTTCTTATAAGCCTTATTTTTAATTGTTTTATGCTTTTCAATCTCCTTTACTTTTTCAGGGGCTTTTTGTCTGAAATTGAGTGCGTTGTTTTCAGCAAAGTCTTCCAAGAAGTTTTCCAAATCAAACTTTAAACACTTAAACGCATCATTTGGCTCGTCTGAAAAGTTCGGGTACTTATTTTGTCCGTGCTTGTCAAGTAGATTAATATAATCTTCGTGTCCCAAAACCAAGTTGCCAACTTTATATGAAACAAGTCCCAACGAATAACGAAAATGCAGTTCAATTTCCCTGTCACCACAAACAAATTGTCCGTATGCAAAATGTCCGCCTGAGCTTTTTCCTGTCCCTATAAGTTTAAAATTAAAACCTAATGGTTCAAGATAAGTTGCT
>JANOQB010000220.1:0-3296 GCA_031422215.1 Cytophagales bacterium
GTTTTATCGGGTGTTTGGGATTGACATCAAGGGTTTGATCTAGTGGGGAGATGACTAAATCCATCTGTTCCATTGGCACTGCCCCGAGTAGAGGTTCGGTATTTCCCTTTAGCACAATTGCGTCTGTTGTACACCACCTATTCTTAAATCGGATTTCCACTCCTCCCACAACTTCCAAATCAACAACCTGCCTATCAGCAAGCGAAAAGGATTGCTTTTCTTTTACCTTCAACCCCAATTGATTTTTTATTGTTTCGTTGATGGCCAACATAACAGCTCCGTTATCAACCATAACATTCACGGACATTCTTCTGACTTGTTCAGGTTTCAAATAACCTTCTTCTGCAAGATGCCTATCGCTAAGGTTGATTAATTCGATTGTAGATTTTACAAGTCCCATGTGTTTGTTGTTTGTTTCTATTCAAAGCTACACAGAAGTAGCTTTAGAAAATAATTTACACATGCAACGGCCTATTCTCCGTTGCCGACAAACATGCTTCCTTAAAAGCCTCCATATAAGTAGGGTGCGCGTGGCTCATCCTTGAAACATCTTCGGCAGAGGCGCGGTACTCCATGGCCACTACGCCTGCGGCAATCATGTCGGCAGCGCGGGCACCGATTATGTGGGCACCCAAAATTTCGTCTGTGTTTTTGTCGGCCAATATTTTTACGAGGCCATCAACATCCATCGAGGCGCGGGCGCGGCCCAGGGCTTTGAAGGGAAAGTTGCCGACTTTGTATGCGATGCCTGCTTGCTTGAGTTGCTCTTCGGTTTGGCCCACGCTCGCTACTTCGGGCCAGGTGTAAACCACACCTGGGATTAAATTATAATTGAGGTGTGGCTTTTGTCCCGCCATTTGTTCTGCAACCAATACGCCTTCTTCTTCGGCTTTGTGCGCTAGCATGGCACCACGCACCACATCGCCTATCGCATAAATATTATCCGCTTTGGTTTTCAAATGGTCGTCCACTTGTATTTGGCCTTTCACGGTTTCGATGCCCACTTTGTCCAAGCCCAATCCATCGGTGTATGGCTTGCGGCCAATGCTCACCAAACAATAGTCGCCCTTCAGTTCAATTTTCTTTCCCGATTTATCTTCGGCCGTGAGCGACACTTCTTTGCCTGTGTTTTGGATGGCCGTCACTTTATGGCCGAGATAAAATTCCATTCCAATTTTCTTGGTGGATTTCAAAAGTTCTTTGCCCATCGAGCTGTCCATCGTGGGGATGATGGAGTCCAAAAATTCCACGACAGAAACTTTTGAACCAATGCGTGCATAAACAGAACCGAGTTCCATACCTATCACACCGCCACCTACTATAATAAAATGTTTCGGGATTTCTTTAAGTTCGAGCGCTTCGGTGCTTGAGATAATCCGCTTCTTATCGAAGGGCGCGAACGGCAATGGTGTTGGTTTCGAGCCTGTGGCTATAATTACTTTTTCGGTAGTAATGTTTTTTGTTTTTCCATCTTTGCCCGTGATGGCGATGGTGTTCTTGTCCACAAACGAACCGACACCGATATGCACATCAATTTTATTTTTCTTCATCAGATACACAATGCCATCGCAAGTTTGCTTCACCACATCGCCTTTGCGCTTTATCATTTGTGCGAGGTTTGCCTTGGGCTCGCTGATGTCAATGCCGTGCTCTTTAAAAGTATGGGCGGCATTGTGAAAATGTTCGGACGAGTCGAGCAATGCTTTGGATGGAATGCAGCCCACGTTCAAACACGTACCACCGAGCGTGTCGTATTTTTCGATGATGGCAGTTTTAAATCCGAGCTGTGCGCAACGGATGGCGGCTACATATCCGCCAGGGCCTGAGCCGATGATTGTTACTTGGTAGTCCATTTTGTGAATTTGGTTTCGTGTTAACAAAAATTATATTCCCAATATCAACCTTCCAGGCTCCTCCAACATTTCCTTCACGCGAACCAGAAAACTTACCGACTCTCGCCCATCCACAATGCGATGATCGTAAGACAGAGCCAAGTACATGATCGGTCTTATTACCACTTCGCCTTTTAATGCGATAGGCCGCTCCACAATATTGTGCATTCCCAAAATTGCCGATTGTGGTGCATTGATAATAGGTGTTGAAAGCATCGAACCAAAAACACCGCCATTGGTAATCGTGAAAGTTCCGCCCGTCATTTCTTCAATCGAAAGTTTCCCTTCGCGGCCACGTGCAGCCAGGCGCGCAATCTCTGCCTCAATCTGGTTCATGCTCAGCGACTCGGCATTTCGGATTACCGGCACAACCAATCCGCGCGGTGTTGACACCGCCACCGACACATCGCAATAATCATGATATATAATTTCGTCACCATTGATTTGTGCGTTCACGGCAGGAAATTCTTTCAGCGCAGCGCACACTGCTTTCGTAAAGAACGACATGAAGCCCAGACCCACACCATATTTTTCTTTGAACTGTTCTTTGTATTTCGATCTCAAGTCCATCACAGGCTTCATGTCCACCTCATTGAACGTGGTGAGCATAGCGGTTTCACTTTTCACAGCCACCAACCGCTTGGCGATGGTCTTGCGCAACGAAGACATTTTCTCTGATCGCTTGGTGCGCGTGCCACCCGATGCAATCACCGGAGGGGCCAATGCGGCTGCCGATTTTGTGGCCTCTGGTTTTGCTGCCGGTGTGGCCGATGCTTTAGATGCATCTTCCTTTGTGATCCTTCCGCCCACGCCAGAACCTGAAACTTGATTCGAGGCAATGCCTTTCTCATCTAAGATTTTTGCTGCTGCTGGTGAAGGATGGCCTGCTGCGTATGTTTTATCGCCTGCTGCCGGAGCGGTTGTAACCGTTGAAGCTGAATTTGAAACTGGTGCGCCTTCTGTTATTTCTATTTTGCAAATCAATCCGCCAATGGGCAGCGTGGTTTTTTCTTGAGCTACGATGCGCAAAATCCCATTGGCTTCGGCAGGCAGTTCGAAGGTTGCCTTGTCCGATTCCACTTCGGCAATTATTTCATCCAACTTTACAAAGTCGCCCTCTTTCTTCAACCATGTTGAGATGGTTACTTCGGTAATAGACTCGCCCACTGCGGGCACTTTCATTTCTTTGATGGCACCCGTTGCTTTCATAGGTTGAACTGGTTGAATAGTTGGAACTGATATTTTATTTTCAATAGGCTTGGCAGAAGCAGGGGCAGCCTGACCTCCATCGGCAATCTCGCAGATGACGGTGCCAATGGGCACTACCTCCCCTTTTTGTTTGGCGATTTTTAATGTGCCCTCTTGTGGTGCCGTCAACTCAAAGGTTGCCTTGTCCGATTCGAG
>JANOQB010000221.1:0-2731 GCA_031422215.1 Cytophagales bacterium
CTGCCCAATGGTGACTGCCTACTTTTTCTACTTCTCACTTATCCGGTATTATCCCCATCTGCTTCATCAAAAAAGTAGCGTTGGCTTTTTGTGCGATGCCCGGCTTCAAGGTATAATCAAAAGTAAGGCGGGTGCCTTCCACCTGGCTTTCGAAACATCCGTTGCAAACTTGGCCCGGAAACCGTTGCTGCAATTCTCCCAATATCACATCGTGAGTGGCCAGCAGCACAAGCGCATTTAGTTTTACCAACTGTTCAACGATGGCTATCGAGCCCGACTGCTTGTCGGTGGAGTTTGTGCCTTTCAGTATTTCATCGAGCAAAATCAAAAGTGGTTTGCCCAGCCGAAGCTCTTCCATAATGCCTTGCAGGCGGTGCAGTTCCGCATAAAAATAGGATTGATGTTCTTGCAGCGAATCGGACGTGCGCATGCCCGAACGCAAACCCATGATAGAGCACGAAAATGTTTTTGCGCACACGGGCGCACCCGCCAAGGCCAACACAACATTGACACCCACCGCGCGCAAGAATGTGCTCTTGCCCGCCATGTTCGCACCCGTTATGATCATGATCGTCTCCGGGTTGCCCTGCGAAAAATTATTATCAATCCTTTCTGCATTTGCGATTAAGGGATGCCCAAGTGCTTCTGCTTTGATCGAAAGGTTTTGTTCGATAATCGGAAACGCGTAGGCCGGATTGTTAAAATGAAAAGTGCCAACAGAACAAAGCGCATCGGCTTCGGCAATGGCATCTAACCACCGTGGCAAGTCGGCAGCGTTTACATGGCGCCATCGCTCAAGCCTTCTTACCGATTGCAAATCGTACAAGAAAAGGGAATTGCCAAACATATTGGCGATGGCATTCATGCGCGACTCAAGTGCGTTTACAAGATTTGAAAACTCTCTTACTTTAATGGAAGCTTGCAATGCTTCTGCTTTTAACGATTGCAAAAAGCCCGCCTTAAAATCTTGGGCCGACATGAGGTGAAGCAGCACTGCATATTTTTCTAACACGTGTTTATGTTTAACCAAAGCATTTTGAATCTCCAGCATTTTTTTGGAGTGGAAAGAGGCTATCGTCCATTGTACGCCCATCACCAATAGCAAGGCAGGTATCCACACAGTGTTGAAAATCGCGAGGGCCAAAATCGATAGGGCAATGACAGGCCCTGCTATCAACAAAATGCGATATATGGTTTTTCCCTCTATGAAATTTTCTTGTTTCAACCAGTCTAAGAGTTTTTCAATTTCCAAAGAACTGTCCTTGCGCAAGGTTGCATGCGCCCAGAAATCCTGCCGGAACGCTACCCGGTCGTGCAAATCTTTTGAGGCTTGCTGCCGTTGATAAATAGTTTGAGAAGAGGAAAATGGATTGAGAAGAAGAGACGCCAATTTCCGTTCACCGATTTCAGTGCCGCAGCGATTGAGGTATTGAAACAACGATCCGTTGCCAAATAAATCGAGATCGTAGCTGTATGGATGGTGCGCATCCAAGAAACCTTCACCGGATTTAAAGTTTGAGTAATCATGTTCAAGGGCCTTGCCTTCGAGTTCGTTCAACGTTACCAGGTTTTGCAGTACCTGGCTTTTTTGAAAAAGTTTGTTGTACCGCGACACTAAGTAGATAAAAATTCCTGCCACCAACGGGAGAGCATAGAAAAAAATGAGATCAGAGAAACCGAGATAGCCGAACAAAATAAAGAGCAGGGCAATTATAGTTCTGGTCAACGAAATAAACCAAAGGGATTTATTTACCTCCTTAAGTGATGAAGCCGATTCAGCTTGACGATCAGCGTAAAGCTGTTTCAGGTTTTGCATGTTGGTTATAGAAATTTTTCGATGAGGTGCATCACCTGCGAAAGATAGCGTTCATCGGTCTGATCAAAATCGTTGAGCTTGTCGCTGTCCACATCTAGCACAAGGGCCACTTCTCTATTTTTAAATGCGGGCAACACGATTTCTGATTTTGAATCGGAGCTGCAGGCAATGTGCCCTGGAAATTCATCTACGTTTGGCACGATGATCGTTTTCTTCTCTTTCCAGCAGGCACCACACACACCTTTGCCAAAGGCGATGCGGGTGCAGGCAACGGGCCCCTGAAAAGGACCGAGCACCAGCTCCTGCCTGCCGGCAGGCATGGCCTTGTTTTTCACCATGTAAAATCCCACCCAAAAAAAACCCATAGTTTGCTTTAAGGCTGCCGCGATGTTGGAAAGATTTGCGATAACATCCGCCTCACCCAACGTGAGTGCTTCAATTTGAGGAAGCAAAGTTTGATAGCGTGTTGCTTTATCGGTGGATTGCGAGATAACTAATGTTTCGGCCATAGTTGAATGTGATGGCGCAAAATTGATGAAAAGATGGGTGGCAATCAATCAAATTGGCACTGTTCCCTAATAGAATTCTTCTCCCGATCAGAGTTGCGTATCCAGTAGCGGAACACTACGCCTGATTTTCTGAAATCAAACCTACCATAGCCGACACGAAAGCAAAAACAAAGCTGCATTACGATCCCGCAATCGGTGACCCAAAAATGCCTACCGCAAGTTCTACCCCAATGAGCAGGAGCACTGCCAGGATAACCAAGCAGACAGCCACACGGTACTCGAATTTTTTTACCTTCCTGATTACAAACTCACATGCAAGACCCGTGGAGAGCAACAGAACACCAGCAACAATAAAATCGAACAGCGTCCAAGTCACCTCCTTGGTGAACTGCATAGCAATGAATGG
>JANOQB010000222.1:0-4233 GCA_031422215.1 Cytophagales bacterium
CAAATTTTATTCCTTGTGCCAGGGGAAGGTTGTCGCCAAAGTTAATGGTATTGGTTTGCCTTCGCATATATATTTTCCACGCGTCCGAGCCGGACTCTCTTCCGCCTCCGGTTTCTTTTTCGCCCCCAAATGCACCGCCTATCTCCGCGCCCGAAGTCCCGATGTTAACATTGGCAATGCCACAATCCGATCCGGCCTGCGAGAGAAACTGTTCAAGCTCTTGCAAGCGTGTGGTCATTATGGCCGATGATAACCCTTGCTTCACCCCGTTTTGCAATGCGATGGCTTCGGGCAGCGTTTTAAATTTGATCAAATAAAGAATGGGAGCAAAAGTTTCTTGTTGCACAATGTCGAATTGATTTTCCACTTCGGCAATAGCAGGCTTTACATAGCAACCCGATTCATATCCCTTTCCATTGAGCACTCCTCCTCTTACCACAAAGGTGCCGCCTGAAGATTTTATTTTTTGCAAGGCATTGCGATATGCTTTTACAGCCAAGGCATCGATCAAGGGGCCCACGTGATTAGTTTGGTCGAGCGGATTGCCGATACGCAACTGACTGTATGATTTTTTTAGTTTCTCCTTTAGCAAATCATAAACATTTTCATGTACAATTATTCTTCGTGTGGTAGTGCAGCGCTGACCGGCCGTGCCCACAGCACCAAACACCGCAGCCCGGATGGTGATATCCAAGTTGGCGTGCTCGGTAACGATGATGGCGTTATTGCCTCCCAATTCCAGCAATGCCCGGCCCAGCCGCTCGCTTACCGTGCGGCCCACGGCTTTGCCCATGCGCACGGAACCCGTGGCCGAAACCAACGGAATATTTTCATTGGCGGCCAAAAGTTGTCCTACTTTAAAATCTCCGTTTACGATGCATGAAACTCCCTCTGGCACACCGTTCTTTTTAAAAACTTTGCCAATTATGTTCTGGCAAGCAATACTGCACAGGGGGGTTTTCTCAGACGGCTTCCAAATGCACGTATCGCCACACACCCAGGCGATCATCGCGTTCCAAGCCCACACTGCCACGGGAAAATTAAATGCCGATATGATGCCTACCACCCCGAGCGGATGATATTGTTCGTACATGCGGTGGCTTGGCCGCTCCGAGTGCATCGTCAATCCATGTAGTTGCCGCGAAAGGCCTACTGCAAAATCGCAGATGTCAATCATCTCCTGCACTTCGCCCAATCCTTCCTGATACGATTTTCCCATCTCGTAAGAAACCAATTTGCCCAACGGCTCTTTGTATTTGCGCAGTGCCTCCCCTACTTGGCGCACAACCTCACCGCGTTTTGGAGCCGGCACTAACCGCCATTCCAAAAAAGCTCTGTGCGCCTGGGCCACAACTTTGTTGAACGCAGCTTCATCCGTGGCTCTTACTTTTCCAATCAACTTTCCATCGGCAGGGGAGACGGAAGATAAATACTGTCCTTTGGAGTTGATCCATTTTTGTCCGGTGGAGGTTCCTTGATTTGATTTTTTTATGCCTACTGTTTTCAGGGCTTCTATGAGGCCGAAGTTTTTCATGAACACAAAAGTTTTGTTGGTGGCTAAAGCTACTAATTTACCATTCCATCCCAATCGTTCCCTTCTCCCCGTTTGAAAATAATCCTTCCACCAGAACACCTCCTCTTTTCATTTCCATAACCTGGTTTAGATCGCCTACATGGTCAATCGCCACTTTATCAATGTGGGTGATGATGAAGCCCTCGCTGAGCCCTGCTTTTTTCCATTTTCCATCAAGCAGTATTTTTACAATCACCCCGCCATCCAAATTGAGTTTTGTAAGCTTGGAATAAGAAAGGTCTTCGAAGGAAGCACCTTCCATCTCATAGATGATTTCTTTCTTTTTAAGGTCTTGCGATCCCTCCTGATTTTTTAACACGGCATTTGTTTCGTGCTGCTCCCCATTTCTCCGGTACGAAACTTTCACGGTTTGGCCTGGCCTGTTGCGCGCAACCCATTCCTGCAGTTCGGAAACGCTGTTTACCAAGTGATCGTTGATACCCGTTATCACATCTCCTTCTTCTATTCCTGCGCTGCTTGCCGAGCTGCCTTCGTTCACCATGTTCACAAACACGCCTTGCACCACATCGAGTTCTTTATCTTCGGCCAGTGCGGCAGTAACATCGGCAATCCGCACACCCAACAGGCCACGCTGCACCTGGCCATATTCCAATAAATCGTCCATTATTTTTTTTACCAAACCTGTGGGTATGGCAAATGAATATCCGGAGTAGCTTCCGGTGGCTGTGGCAATGGCCGAGTTGATGCCGATCAGTTCGCCACGGAGGTTAACCAAAGCACCACCACTGTTGCCAGGATTTACCGCAGCATCGGTTTGGATGAAAGACTCAATTTGCAAATTGTTTTTATCGCGCAGTATGCCAATGTTCCTGGCCTTGGCACTAACAATGCCGGCAGTAACTGTTGAGTTGAGATCAAACGGATTGCCGATGGCCAACACCCACTCGCCAGGGATGATGGTGTCGGAATCACCGTATTTCACAAACGGTAAATTTTTTGCTTTGATCTTCAGCAACGCCAGATCGGTGCTTGGGTCCAGGCCAATCACCTTGGCAAAAAAGCGTTGGTTGTTGTTCATCACTACTTCAATGGAGTTGGCATCTTCAATCACGTGGTTGTTTGTCACAATGTATCCGTCATCGGAAATTATCACACCAGAACCAGAAGATTGTGCGTGTGGGTTTAAGTATGAGTCATACGCATTGAGGCTAAATTTGCCGCCTCCATATACCGTGCGTATGTGCACCACGGCTGGCGTTACCAAGCGGGCCGCGTTACCAAAATTTAAACCTGAAGGCACACGCGAGGAAGTGTCAATCCTGTAATTCGTCAACCGCAGGTTTTGTCTTTCTTCTATGGAGTTATACGGCTGGCCAAAATCAACAAACCGAAGGGTGATCAGGGAGCCAACAACCGCTCCAATGCAAGCGGTGCATGCCACCAAGAGTATAAACAACGAACGCTTCATAGGATTTTTTTTGATTACTGGTAAAACGCTAAACAAGTTAGCGTAAATATTTTAGAATGATTGGAATGAATGGCAATTTTTCGTTCCTCTGATCAATCCATACTCTTGCCGAGGCTGATGGCTTGTTCATCGAAAATTTTTACAATGAAGGAGGCCTGCTTCTACTTTTGGCATTGATAAATTTTACAAGAGTGATGAACATTCCAAGCAAACACCTGTTCGTCTGTTTTAGAAATAGATGGTGGTGCAATTTGAAGAACATGTATTAATTTTTGGAACCAAGTAAAAAACAAAGTGGAATGAAGAGCAAGGTGGACATTATTTCAGAATTAAAGGAACTTCACAACAACCTGATGGAGCACTATGGCCAGATGAACTTAGTGGAAATGAATATCAAGTACGATAAAACATGGACACCCGCCCAGTTTTTGGATTTCGTAAACCGCTGCAATCGTTATTCTGCAAAGTTGTTCAATACTTCCAAGTGGATGCTTAGGTTACGGTTTGGAAAACCCGCAGCAACACCAATCAATGGCAACATGCCTGAAAAATCATTAGGCCTGCCGGGATCGTCACACGCTTGCGCCCCCTCAAAAAACTTATATTTTAATGACGAATTGTATGTGGAGGCGAACGCATCGTTCAATGAATTGATGGGACATATACACCAGTGGGATGAGAAAGATTTTGACCGCTATAATATTACGCATCCAATTATGGGCACCTCTACCGTACGTGGATATTTATGTGCCCTGATTGCTCAACTAAAACACATTAGTCCCTACTCTTTTTCACAGACCTTACAAGTTAGAAACAAACTACCGTAGATATTACGAGGGTACTAAGTTCTGAATCTTGCATTTCAATTATCAAAGAAATTCCTTTGCCTGTCTATTTTCAAATCGCGCAACATACCTGATTTGATACCAAGCGAAAAATTATACGATTGATACCGGCCAAAGGGTGTCCAACTCAAACTCATTTGCCAGCAATGCAAGTCGCGGCTAAGGCTAAATTGGGTCATGGTAAATTCTTTGCTTTCAAAATCAAATCCCGAATTGTATTGTATCTTCCATTTTTCTGATAGCGACAGGTCGCCATTAAAGCGGATGGCCTGCGTGATTTTAGGTTTTGAATTGATGGCGTGCTGATAGTCGATGTTATAACTGATGCGCAAATTCCACGGGATGGAAAAATCAATGTAGGCATCGGGGTTTTGAAGAAGGTATTG
>JANOQB010000223.1:0-2097 GCA_031422215.1 Cytophagales bacterium
ACCCGCTTGCCATTCACCTTGGCCAGTTCCATAGAAGTTTCCATGGCGGCAAAGTAGATGGTTTCGTGAATGTCCGTGTTCAAGCCCCGGGCTTCTGGTGAATCGAATGGCATGCGAAGTAAGATGAATGCATCGGCCAACCCTTGCACACCGATACCGATCGGGCGGTGGCGCATGTTTGAGTAGCGAGCTTCGGGCACCGGATAGTAGTTCACATCAATTACCTTGTTCAAGTTGCGGGTTACTACTTTGGTGATTTCATATAATTTCTGATGATCAAACTTGCCCTCTTCGGTTATGAATTTTGGAAGGGCAATCGAGGCGAGGTTACACACAGCCACTTCATCCGGTGAAGTAAACTCCATGATCTCTGTGCAGAGATTACTGGACTTGATCGTGCCTAAGTTTTTCTGGTTTGATTTTTTGTTGGCCGCATCCTTATATAACATATAAGGTGTACCGGTTTCAATCTGTGCCTCCAGGATTTCAAACCACAGGTCTTGTGCTTTTATTTGTTTGCGGAACTTGCCTTCTTTTTCATATTTCTCATACAAGCGCTCAAACTCATCTCCATAGCAATCCGCCAGGCCAGGTGCCTCGTTGGGGCAGAACAGCGACCACATCTCATTGCTTTCTATGCGCTTCATAAAAAGGTCCGGAATCCACATGGCATAGAAAAGATCGCGGGCACGCATTTCCTCTTTGCCGTGGTTTTTTTTCAGTTCAAGAAATTCAAATACATCGGCATGCCAAGGTTCGAGATAGACTGCAAAACTTCCTTTGCGCTTGCCACCACCCTGATCTACATAGCGGGCGGTCATGTCAAAATTTCTGAGCATGGGCACAATGCCGTTTGACGTGCCTCCGGTTCCTTTAATATAGGAGCCCTTTGCGCGAACATTGTGTATGCTAAGGCCAATGCCACCTGCTGATTGAGAAATCTTGGCAGTCTGTTTTAAGGTATCATATATCCCATCGATGCTGTCATCCTTCATGGTGAGGAGGAAGCAGGAGGAAAGTTGTGGCTTAGGTGTGCCTGCGTTGAAGAGGGTAGGAGTGGCGTGCGTGAACCACTTCTCCGAAAGTAAATTATAAGTTTCTATGGCAGCAGGAATATCTTCACCGTGAATGCCCACGGCCACGCGCATGAGCAAATGTTGCGGACGTTCCACTACTTTGCCGTCCACCTTCATCAGGTATGAGCGCTCCAATGTTTTAAAACCGAAGTAATCATAACTGAAGTCGCGGTCGTATAGGATGGCTTCGTCCAATTCTGCGGCATGCTCATGGATCACTTTCCAGGTTTCCTTTGAAATCAGCGGGGCGTTTTGTCCGGTCTTGGCATCCACGTACGTGTAAAGCCGCTTCATGGTATTTGAAAACGACTTGCTGGTGACTTTGTGCAGGTTGCTCACCGCAATGCGGGCCGCCAGCTTGGCAAAGTCAGGGTGCTTGGTGGTCAGGGTCGCGGCCACTTCTGCGGCAAGATTGTCAAGTTCAATGGTGGAAACACCATCATACAATCCGTTGATCACTTTCATTGCCACTTCTACCGGGTTGACAAAATTGGGATCTAAACCATAGCAGAGTTTTTCAATGCGGGCGGTGATTTTGTCAAACTTCACGGACTCCCGGTGTCCGTCACGTTTTAATACTAGCATTTTTCTATTAGGGTTGTGTTGGTAAAAAAGAAAGTTTAAAAAATAGTGTTCGAATGTATCAAAAATCTTCGTTCAGTGAAAACTTTGGAGAAGAATCTTTTTCCATGCTGTTCATCACGCCAGCTTTTTGGTACTCGGCAACACGCTTCTCAAAGAAGTTGGTCTTGCCGCGCAGCGATATCATATCCATGAAGTCAAACGGGTTGGTCGCGCCATAAATCTTCTTGCCGATCAATTCGTTCAGTAAGCGATCGGCTACAAACTCAATGTACTGGCGCATCTGGGCAGCGTTCATGCCAATCAAATTAACCGGAAGGGCATCGGTCACAAATTCTTTCTCGATCTCTACGGCATCCTTTATAATACCGATCACTTTTTCTTCGGGCATTTTGTTCACCACATGCTTGGTGTAGAGGTGGCATGCAAAATCGCAGTG
>JANOQB010000224.1:0-4235 GCA_031422215.1 Cytophagales bacterium
GCTACGCGGCAGGCAGGCACAAAAAAGTACCCACGCCAAAGGCATCCCATTGGGGAAAAAAGTCAAGACAAAAAGATGCTTCCTCCCGCATTCCATCGCACCCCCGCCTTTTTGTCGGGCCAACCCACTGAAGTTTCAAGATAAAATATTCTCTACGGGTATAGTTTTATGCTGATGGTTTATTGTTTTTCATTCAGTGCGATTTGTGATGCACCCAAAACTCATGTGAAACTTATAAAGTAGTGTGGTTCCTTCGTTTTGAGTAACATGAGTTAAAAACCTTTCCCGTTATCACTTGTCCAACTCTAATAGCGTGGGGTAATGATAAAATTTAAAACCATGAACTTCTTCCCAGTGGTTGATCATGCTTATGTTTAAATTGCCTTTAACAAATTGCTCAACTTTTAAGGTGGGATTGATGGTGTCTTCGTTTTTTGCTGTAAGGGATATTGGGATAAAGGGCAGTTTGCTGTGCAGGCAGGCACTCAATCTTTTATGCCCATCAAATGCATAAAACTCTTTTTGAAACAGCACACATGAAATGGGAAATTCCACATCAAATCCTTTTTCCCTTATATTTTCTTTAATCCTTTTTGCTTCCTCACTAACCATGCTCCTACCATTTTTAGTTGGAAAAATACGATGGGGCGACAACCAGATTTTATTATAGTGTTCCTTCTTTTCAAATTTTGCATACAGTGCTAAAATCAGGTTAGTGACTTCCGCAATGGATGCTGAAGATGTATCAACAATCGCATCAAAGTCTTTAAAGATGCTCGGCTTTATTCCATAATTTTTTTCAAACCGGTCATTCTCAATTTTTCTCCTTTCGTGTTGCTCTTTTATTTTTGCTTTTATGTCCAAAGCCAATGGTTCGCCAATCCTCTTTTCGTCCACCAATACCCGCGATGCTGCCACTTCATCCACCGCCATCAAATATATTTTAAACGATGCGTTTACAAAATGCCACCCCAATCTCGAATCAAGAACGTATGAGTCCTTTTGATTATTTATGTCTTTAAGCCGCTGGTCTATATAGTCATCTATCTCTTTATTGTTGTCGGTGAATTTATTAAACTCCAATGTGTTCATTCCTCTTTCTTGCCCAAGCTGCCGTTGTATTTGGCCTGTTGATAAATACTTGAAACCCAGCACCCGACAAATTTCTTTTGCCACGGTGCTCTTGCCACTACCCAAATCTCCGGTTATTGAAATGTGCATTCTCTTACTTTTATTTTGTGGGCAAATTACGGTAGTTAATTTTTCAAAAGAATATTTTTTTGTCTGTTACAAGTTTTATTTTGCGGCCTGCCCTCGTGGCATTTAAGAAACATCAATAAAATTTTGGACTTGTTACGCTTAAGGCGGTCTCAATTGCCCATCCAAAACATCATAGGGGCCTAAAATCTTGAAAGCGATTTCCTTAGCATGGTCCATTCCCAAATTCCAACAACGCCTAAATCATCTTATCTTTACCGTTCAATTTAATTCCAAGAAATGAAAGATGTTCGCGTTCGATTTGCCCCCAGCCCCACCGGTGCCCTTCATATAGGTGGCATACGAACTGCCCTGTACAATTTTTTATTGGCACGCCAGCAACAGGGCACCATGATCCTCCGCATTGAAGACACAGATCAGGGGCGATTTGTGCCTGGGGCAGAAGAATACATTATCAAATCGCTTGCATGGGCAGGCATACAAATCGATGAAGGCCAGGGCGTGGGTGGGCCTTATGCACCCTATCGCCAATCGGAACGAAAAGAAATCTATAAAAAATATTCACAGCAATTGTTGGATGATGGTTTTGCTTATTGGGCATTCGATACCGAGCAAGAGTTGGAAGCCATGCGCGAAAAACTTAAATCAACCGGGGCCGACAACCAACAGTATGGGATTACCACGCGCATGCACATGCGAAATTCATTAACGTTGACCAAAGAAGAAGTGAAAGCATTGATCGATACCGGTGCTCCGTATGTTGCCCGCTTCAAAGTGCCAGAGAGCGAGCAAATAAAAGTAACCGATTTGATCCGCGGAGAAGTAGTGGTGGACTCCCAACAAATCGATGACAAGGTGTTGATGAAATCCGATGGCATGCCCACCTATCACCTGGCCAATGTGGTTGACGATTACCTGATGAAAATATCGCATGTGATACGGGGCGAAGAATGGTTGCCATCAGCACCACTGCATGTGTTGTTGTACAAATCTTTTGGCTGGCAAAGCGCGATGCCCGTGTTTGCTCATTTGCCTTTGCTGCTAAAGCCCGATGGAAATGGAAAACTAAGTAAACGCGATGCCGATAAAATGGGATTCCCTATTTTTCCGCTCACCTGGACAGACCCAAAGACAGGGGAATTTTCAAAAGGGTTTAAAGAATCGGGTTACTTGCCGGAAGCCCTTTTAAATTTTCTGGCCTTTCTGGGATGGAACCCTGGCAGCACACAAGAAATTTTTTCCATCGAAGAATTGATTGCTTCCTTTTCGATCGGACGGATTGGAAAAAGTGGTACTAAGTTCGACATCCATAAAGCCCAATGGTATAACCAGCAATATCTAAAAGCAAAAACAGACGAAGAACTCTCTGTCTATTTATTGAATTCGTTAGAGCATGAACAAATTGCATGCACGAAAGCAAAGGCCATGAAAATCTGCGCCATCATGAAAGAGCGGGTCACCTTTCCCCAAGATTTTTGGGAGCAGGGAAAATTTTTCTTTTGTGCGCCCAACACATTTGATGAAAGTATTGCAGCCAAAAAATGGAACAAGGATGCAGTAAGCGTGTTGGATACCTACCAGGAGGAAATAGAAAAGACAGATGAACTAACTGCTGAACTGGCAAAATCAATCCTTGAAAAAGTAACAGCCAGCCTCGGCATTGGTGCAGGAAAAATATTGCAGGCGTTGCGGCTTTCAATAACCGGTGGTGCCTCCGGCCCCGACTTGATGATGACCATAGAAATAATTGGCAAAGCAGAAACTTGCAAGAGAATAAAGTATGCGCTGAAAACACTTAACGTAATTTCGCAATGAATAAAAGATCCGACAAGCCCAAGAAACAAGGCAAACCGCGCGTGCACAAAGCGCTCAGTGGGTTTGAAGTTTCGATTGATCAGTTTGGTGAATTAAAATCAAATCTGCCAATCGAAAAACTGAACGAATTCCTAAACGAAAACGTGGACGACAAGAAATTGGCCGAACGGGGAGACTACGAAGAAATAAAAAAGCCAAAAAAGAAAAAGAAGTAGGGTTAAAAATTGACAATTGACAATGGGCCGTTGACAATGGAAAGACAATTCAAATTGGCAACTTCATGATTTGCTGCTTGTAAACTTTTCAAAATAAGCTGCACAATGTCAAGTATCGTCTCCGCTTCGGGACGATACGCAATCAAGTGATGCCTCACCAACATCGTCCCCGAAGCGGGAGACGATGTTGGACAATTGGACAATTATACAAGTTATTTTGAAAGTTTCTCTAAGGTTGCAGCGATGACACTTAATCAAACTAAAACCACTTAGCTAACCTTTCGTATAAAGCATATCACACATAAAAAATACCTCTATGCCAGCATCACACGTAATCGATTATCAGATAAAAGGAGAAAGCATCCAGATTGTAGAAGTTGAGTTAGATCCGGGAGAGACAGTAATTGCCGAGGCTGGTGCCATGTTGTTTATGGAAGAAGGCATTCAGTTTGAAACCAAAATGGGTGATGGTTCAAATCCTGGTCAAGGACTGTTTGATAAACTCCTGTCAGCAGGCAGTCGGTTGCTTACTGGAGAATCGTTGTTCATGACACACTTTTCAAATCGTGGTCACAAAAAAGCCAAGGTTGCATTTTCGGCACCCTACCCAGGCACCATTATCCCTGTCGATCTGGCCACAAGCCGCAACAATGAATTGATCGTACAAAAAGATGGATTTCTCTGTGCCGCATTCGGCACAAAACTTTCCATCGTGTTCAATAGAAAAATCGGTGCTGGTCTCGTAGGTGGCGAAGGATTTATTTTACAAAAAATTCAGGGAGATGGAAAAGCATTTGTGCATGCAGGAGGCACGGTAATAGAACGCACGTTGAACAACGAAACTCTTCGGGTGGACACCGGGTGCGTGGTCGCCTTCGAATCGCAAGTTGATTTTGATGTTGAGACCACCGGCAGCTTGCGGTCGATGGTATTTGGTGGTGAGGGGATTTTTTTGGCTACCCTTAAGGGGAGCGGCAAGGTGTGGTT
>JANOQB010000225.1:0-6589 GCA_031422215.1 Cytophagales bacterium
TGCGTCAACACTTGGCAGTGGAAAACTTGCAATGTCCTGACCTTTTACTCTGGCAATATTTCCAGTAAGTTCTTGCTTGATTTGCGATCCATAACCAACAATAACTACTTCCGACAGTTGCTGCACATCGGCCTCCATAACCAGATCAACAACCGTTCTTTCTCCAATGGCTACTTCCGCAGACTTCAATCCGATAAAAGAGAAAACGAGGGTGCCACCACTGGCAACAGAAAGCGAATACTTTCCGTCCACATCGGTAACGGCACCATTGGTAGTCCCTTTCACGAGCACGTTCACACCGGGCAAAGCAGAACCGTCTTCCACAGCCGTTACTTTACCAGACACCACCCGGTCTTGCGCAACACCGCTGAGCGCCAACACGAGTGAGAAGGAAAACAGTAAGAGTTTCTTCATAGGTTAATTGTTTAGTTTGTTAAAAAAATATTCCCGAAAATACGTCAATTATTTATTAAATAAAATACTACTAAATGGGGTAAAAGCAAGAAAAAAAAGAGGGTGTCGTAAAGTACAATCAGCTCCTCAAGCTTCTACTAAACATACATTCATCTGCCATCCTGATTCACCCACCATTCAGAGATTTTAAGAAGAGAGCATGATGAAGGGCTTCAAACTCTCTGCATAACTCAGTGCCCTCTGCGTTTAAATGGAGCACTCCCCAAAAAAAGAAACGTACCTTGGCCGCACAAAACAATACTACTTCGGTCGTTACTTTGGCTAAAATTATTTTACCCTTTCACAGCAGTGTCCTTATATTTCATGTCTCTTAACCTACGCAGTACACGGTAACACCATGAAGCACGTGGCAATCATAGACATGGGCACCAATACATTTCACTTGATGTTGGCCAGCAAGCAAGGCCGCGGCTTTATCATCCATCACCGCGAAAAAGTGCCCGTGAAAATTGGTGCGGGCGGAATCAATCAGGGAACTATCACGGAAGAGGCAACCGAGCGGGCCATCCGTACCATGAAAAATTTCAAAAAAACAATTGACGATGCGGGCATACAAACCGTGCTGGCTTTTGGCACCAGTGCCCTGCGCAACGCGCGCAACGGTGAAGCAGTGGCCAAAAAAATCGAAGCGGCCACCGGCATAAAAACACAACTAATCTCCGGCCTACAGGAAGCCGAATACATTTATACCGGAATCAAAGCAGCCATTGAAATGGGAAATGAAAAAACGCTGATCATGGACATCGGTGGTGGCAGCGTGGAGTTCATCATCGGCAATAGCCAGAAAATTTTCTGGAGTCACAGTTTTGAAATTGGGGGGCAACGATTGTTAGAGAAATTTCATAGGCATGATCCCATTTTTAAAGAAGAAGTAAATATGCTTTTTGATTTCTTCTGCCACGAACTTCCTTTGCTTTTTGCTGCACTTCAAGATCACAACCCAAAAACACTGATCGGATCTTCGGGCACCTTCGATACGCTCAGCGACATCTACTGCATTAAAAACAATATTCCGTTGAGCGAGGCTCCCGAAACACCCTTCAACATTAGTGCCTTTGATGAAATATATACAGACATCGTAAGTAAAGACCGTATTGCCCGCATGCAAATACCGGGCATGATCGAAATGCGCGTGGACATGATCGTGGTGGCTTGCTGCCTGATAAAATTCGTGCTTGCTCAACATTCGTTTGGCAAGCTCAGGGTTTCATCTTATTCATTAAAAGAGGGCGTGCTTGCCTCCTTATAAGGTAAATGATAGTTGCTATCGGCTGTTAGCAAAATTTAATTGATTAAAAGAATTTTTCGGTCAGCAAAAAAAAATTACTTTTACAGCCTATTGTAAATATTCATTTTGGCTCACCGGAAAAAAATATCCTATACCTTGTTACTTAGCTTCGGGCTTACGATGGCGATAGGCTTGTGGCTGCAAGGGCAACTTCTTCCGGAAAATATTTCATCGAGCCTTGAGCGAAAAATAACCGCCACCCACTCAACAGCCGCCATTCTAAATCTGGTGCGCGAATCGTTGGAGGAATCGGATAGCCGCAGGACGGTCATTCAATCCGACTCTCAAATAGCCGAACAGACTTATTCGTTTTTTATTCAGGCGAAACTTAACCTGCTTCAATCCAAGCAACACCGGTTTCGCCCAAGCCAATCCACGCTTTATTTAGAGCACCGTAAGCTGCTGATCTGATCCCGTCCTTACGGTAAATAGCGCGCATGTAGTCAACACGACTAATCATTCGCGTTACTTCTATTTTCAATTTCCAAATTTTCAATTCAGAAAACTATGTTGGCAAACGACATTAGTGCTGTTGCGTATTCAGTAGCACAAAATCCCTTGCGAAAAGCATCGCATATTATTTCAACGCTAAGTATCCGTATGCTTTGCATCGTTTTGCTTTTTGCTTCGCAGGCAACTGCCCAACCTGTTTTGCAGCAAGATTCGGTGGCTAAAAATACTTTGAGCTTTCAGGAGGCCAAGGCACGGTTGATGAGGGCCAACCTTAGTTTGCTGGCCACCTATTACAACATTAACATAGCCAAAGCTGGGGTAATACAGGCCAAGGTTTGGGCCAACCCCTATTTTGTTTTTAATGGAGATCTATATTCGAATGAAGAAAATGAGTATTTCAATTTTAGAAACCAGCACCTGCTGCAAATCGAACAAACATTTTCCTATGCAGGCAAGCACACCAACACCGTGAAGCTTGCCCGTGTTGGGGTGGAGATGGCAGAGAAGCAAATGGAGGATGTGTTGCGAAGTTTACTTTTTGAAATGGGAAATACGTATAGCGAGTTGGCTGCACTTCAGGCGAAACAAATCCTTTATCAGCAAGTTATTTTTAGTTACGACAGGTTGATGGCAGCCACACGAAAACAATTGGAAGTAGGGGCGATTTCATTGACAGAAGCATTGCGTTTAGAATCGGAATATGTAACGGTAAAGACGGATGCCGTAGCGAACTACAATGAGAAAGAAAAGGTGATATCTGATTTGCGGGTTTTGCTTCGCTATCCGGCAGACACCACGTTTTTTGTAGAGCAAAAAATGCCGCTCATCGCCCAGGAATTTGATGTGCAAGCACTTTCCGAACAGGCCGTAGCAATTCGCCCCGATGTGCAGGCAAAGAAGATTGACAAAAAATACGCAGAGAGAAATTTAAAACTCCAACACTCCAACAGCGTGCCCGACCTAAAGTTGGCCTATCAGCCACGCGACAGGGGAAGCAATTATGTGCGGCCCTATCAAGGCTTCAACATCGAGTTCAACCTCCCCTTATTTGACCGCAACCAGGGGGCCATCAAAGCGGCTGAATTCAATGTGAAGAAATCTGAATTGGAATTCGATCAGATTGAAAACCAAGTGCGCAATGAAGTAGTGGCCGCCTACAATCGTTACAGAAGTTCAAATTCCGGTCTTGCCAATTACAAACCGGAATTTCTAAACCAACTGAATGATCTTAATAAAAGCACCAATGAAAATTTTCAAAAACGCAATATTGGCTTGCTTCAGTTCATCGACCAACAGCGCATTTTTATTCTTACCAACATTCAGATGATTGAGTTGAGAAAACAATATCTCAACAATGTGAATGAGTTGAATTTTACAATAGGCACAACATTGATAGACAACTAACTGGGCAGCATTATGAAACTAATTTTTTATGTTATCGCATTCCTTTTTCTCACCCTACTCCCTCCATTGGCAGTGGCACAAGAGAAGGAAAAAATAATGGCCGAAGGCGATGCCAAAAATATGTTCGCTAAAAATTTCAGGTGGGGCATCAGCTGGAATCAATATTGGAGCACCATCAAAGGCACAAACCTTCCTGAAACCTATTTTGCCAAACCCAGTGTGGGGTTCAATCTCCGCGCAGAATATTATCTGCTGCCATTTGTTGGCATCGGAGCAGGCGTTGGAGTTCAGCAACGGGGCGCAGGGGTTATCAACCAAGATAATTACGGAGGTTCCTTTACCCATCCCTGGGAGCCAAACTACGACCCCGACTCAACTTACCGGGAACGCTTACGGATGAATACCATCGAAGTGCCAATTGCTCTTTTAGTTCGCACACCAAAAGATGTTGTAAAAGGGGTGAGGCTTAGCGCAGCCCTGGGCGTGGTGTTTATAAAAAATGATTACGTGAGAACTTTCTTCAATAAACCCGAAGATGGTTTTCATACGGTCACCGAAGTGAGCGATGGCTACATCACCAGCGACCTTGCCTACCAAATGTCGTTGGGTGCCGATATCGATGCTGCCCAATCCTGCATTTTTCAAGTTCACTTCGTGTATTCGAAAGGGACAAAAAACATTTACAAAACAGCCCCCGGCAATGGCCAAACAGAATTGTACGGTGTGCGTGTAGCGTGGCTCTTTTAAAGAAAGTAAAATCAGACGAAAGTAAATTTTAATAAGTCATTATGAAATTCAAAATAGTATTATTCATCGCCCTTGTAGTTGTATCACAATCATGTGGTAAGAAAGAGGAGCAAACCCAGGAAATAAAATTCAAACTCACCGAAACACTTTCAAAAGGAAAAGAGTTGGCCGAAGTCACCCTTAACACCGTGGAGTCCGAGTTGATGCTCACTGGTAAAATCAGTTTTAACGAAGATAAAGTGGCAAGGGTGTTTCCTCTTGCCGGAGGGTTCGTGCGAGACCTTAATGTTGAGTTGGGTGATTATGTGAAGAAGGGTGACGTGATGGCCATTATCAGGAGCCCTGAAATAGCAGGCTTCGCCCGCGAAGGATCTGCCGCACTATCGCAGGTTCATGTAGCCGCAAAAAATGCGCAAGTGGCAGAAGAACTTTATAAAAGCGGAAACATTTCAGAAGTGGAGTTGATCAACGCGCAGAAAGACCTGGCCAATGCCAAGGGTGAACTGGAGCGCATTCAGGCCGTGTTGGATATGTATGGTGCAGGCAGTGGTGAAACCTATCCCATCAAAGCGCCCGTGTCGGGGGTTATCGTGCAAAAGAACATTGCCCTCAATATGGAACTGCGCACGGAAGATATCAGCCCCGTGTTTATTGTTGGCAACTTAGATGATGTGTGGGTGATGGCAAATATTTATGAATCGGATATCACCAAAATAAAAGAAGGGTATGAAGCCGAGATAACAACCATTCCTTATCCCGATAAAATATTCACAGGAAAGATTGACAAAATATTCAGCTTGATGGATGCCGAAAGCAAAGTGGTGAAGGCAAGGGTAACGCTAAAGAACCAAAACTTTGAACTGAAACCAGAAATGTTTGCCAATGTAAAAGTCAATTATACTGAGCCGGTGAAAAAACTTACCATACCTTCCAACGCGTTGATCTTTGACAAGAGCCGCAACTTTGTGATGGTGTATTTCACCGATGATAACATTGAAACTCGCGAAGTGACTTTGTATAAAGACAACGGCCGGGTTGCCTACATAGAAAGTGGTTTGAAAGAAGGCGACAAAGTGATGACCAAATTCCAATTATTGGTGTACGATGCCCTGAACGATTAACGCAAACTACTGAACGACTGCTGCCATGGACAAATTTGTTAAAAATATAATTTCGTTTTCACTCAAGAACCGCTTCCTGGTTTTCTTCTCTACCGCCATCCTTATTATAGCAGGTATATGGAGTTACATAAAAACCCCTTTGGAAGCTTTTCCGGATGTGACCAACACACAGATCATTGTGGTTACTCAATGGAATGGCCGCAGTGCAGAAGAAGTGGAGCGCTTTGTAAGTATCCCCATTGAAGTGGCCATGAACAGTGTGCAGCGCAAAACAAGCGTGCGTTCTATTTCCATGTTCGGGCTTTCGGTGATGAAAATAATTTTCGAAGATGATGTGGAAGATTTTTTTGCACGGCAGCAAGTCAACAATCTATTAAGGAATGTGAACCTGCCTCAAGGTGTAGAGCCCGATGTGCAACCACCCTACGGACCCACAGGAGAAATTTTCAGATATACATTAAAGAGCGATCGCAATACCAGTGAGTTGCTCGCCTGGCAAGATTGGGTAATAGATCGTCAACTTCGTGCTGTGCCAGGCGTAGCCGATATCGTTTCTTTCGGTGGAGCCCGCAAAGTGTTTGAGGTAAACGTGAATCCGCTGTTGCTCTCCAAATATGATATCACGCCCTTGGAAGTGTATGAGGCAATCTCTAAAAGCAATATCAATGTAGGTGGCGATGTGATCGAGAAAAATGGTCAGGCTTATGTGGTGCGTGGCATAGGCCTCTTGCAAAGCATTGAAGACATTGAAAATATTCTCATTGAAGCCATCGAGGATGTACCCATTTTAGTAAAGAATGTTGCCTCTGTAAAAGTTGGCTCGTTGCCCAAGGTAGGGCAAGTGGGTTTGGATGAAAGTGATGATGTGGTGGAAGGCATCATTGTGATGCGCAAAGGCGAAAACCCTGCCCAGGTGCTCGAACGCGTAAAAGCAAAGATCGTGGAGATCAATGAAAAAGTCCTTCCCACCGACATAAAGATGGTCACCTTCTATGATCGCGACAAGCTCATGGACTACTGCCGCGAAACCGTACTCGGCAACTTGGTAGAAGGGATTTTATTTGTAACCATAGTCGTGTTTATTTTTATGCTGGACTGGCGC
>JANOQB010000226.1:0-2554 GCA_031422215.1 Cytophagales bacterium
CACAACGTGACAAAGTAGGTTAGGTACTACACGTATTTGTGTGAAACCCCGGCAAGGGACAGAAAGCCTGCCTTTGCCGAAACGCTATGTGCAGGCAGGCCCGAAGTGCGTTGGACTTGCGCGTGGGCGTACCACTCGAAACGCGTGGCAGGCTTGGAACGAATAGCCTGGTCGCGCCTCGCCATGCCGCCATTTATTTTTCAAAAAAAATCCGTGTATAGCCATTTTTTTAGGTCAGATCATTTTTGAATGTAATGTAAATGAAAACCGTGGCCATCTCAAAATCAAAAAAAACAAAGCCCTCCTTCACTTTCGATCCGGAGGGCTTGCCAATTAAAGCAAACCTAAACACAATTTTTTTAGTAATGCTTTTTCACAAACTCATAGGCATTGTTAAAACATATTTTGCGCGCAAGTTCTTCGGGGCGGTAGCTGCCAAACCAAATGGGCTCCTCGCGTTTCATCTCATGAAGTATCTTCACCAGGTCTTCTTCAAATGTGCTGAACTGCAACACCGATGAGTAGCGTTCCAACGGCTGCGTAAATCCATCGAAGCCGCTGCCAAGCGCAATGCGGTGCCAGATGGTGTGAGGGTTGGCCACATAATATTCAAATGGTATGCGCACAAATTGCTGCAACGTGCGCTTGATAAGGTTGAGTGTGCGCTTGCGAGCCAACGGTGCAAAGGGAATACTGTCGAGCCAGGCATGTGCGCCTCCGCCCAACAGATGGTAGTCGAGCGAGAGGCCAAGCAAACCCTGGCTGTTGAATATTTGCAGCACATCTTCGTCACACAGGTTAATGCTCCAGGCCAAAAATCCGTTCACATGATTGTCTGTTGTTTCAAGTCCCTTCTTGCCGCGGTCGATCAGGTTTTGCAGATAGTCGGTAGCAGCATAGCCGGCATGGCTGGCAATCACCGGTATCGGGTTTTCACTATGGTTATTGTTGTGTGGTTTTATGATGTGTTTATAATATGCGCTGCGTGCTGCTGCGCTCATGTGATGGATATCTATGAGGATGCGAGACGAGCCCGTAGGTTCCATTTCCGGATTGAGTCCAAGCAACTCGCGCCACACCTCTAAGCAGCCAAGAAGGATGCCCTGATCCAACCCTTTGCGCTGGTCGAACAGCAGTGAGGCCGAGGCAGAAAAACTTTTTGCATGGCCGCAAAGTGTATTGTTGAAATGTTGCGCGAACGCAATATAGAAAGGGCGGTGCTGCCACCGGCTAAGCGGGCCGCTGTCCAACGGCTCCTCACCTTTAAGCTGACGGATGCGGCTTTTGAGGGTGCCCAAGTCTGCATCTTTACGTTGCTGACCGGGGCGAAGGTCTGCGTCCTCCGGGTTGCCAATGCCCAAGGAGTGTATGCCACCTAGCGTGGGCACTATAAAAATTTCGTTGCGGTCAAGGTCATCAGGGTTGATGTCTATCTCACTACTGCTGGCAGCCAATGTGTAGGCACCTTCCCAGGTTCGTGCCGTGCCTTTATCATCAATTTTTATTTCATACGGAGTGGTGGTGTGCTGGCCCGAGCGATCGAGGAAGAAACGATATTCGTCTTTGAGTTCTTCAAAATAATCGTAGTTGCCGTTTTGCAGTTTCTTTACTTGTGCTGGTTTCAGGTTCATACCACGGCTGCAAAGAAACCGCATATCGGTATGAGTGAGGTTATCTTGGCCGGGCCGTTTGTTCAACTGCGAGAGTAACCAAGTGCAGGCTTCCCTTACTCCTTCCTTATGCCAGCGCTCGTGCAATTCCAGCATAAACTGTTTGTTGATGCGGCTGCCGGCCGTGCCCGTGAAAAATCCTTTTTCTATGGGAGAGAGGGACGCAAACAATAAGCGAGTGTTGGAGCGCAAGCACTTGGCCAAGTCGGTTTGGCTATAGCCCGATTGCCAAACAGGTTTTAATGAACGGTTGCCATTGGCGGGTGGTATGGCCCACGGATGACGATGGAGATTGGCATCCTGATCTTGCTGGCGCATGTGGTCGTAAGCGAAGGCGGCTGGGTGGGAATATAAATCTGCGTACATAAAAGTTTTCAGTTGAGCCAAAGTTCTGCGTATCTCATTTTCTGCACTTCAACCAAGGTGAGCATGGAAGCATTGAGGCGGCTGGCAAGGCGTGTGTGCCCTGGTGTTTCGTTGCCAGCGGCAAGCAGGATTACCGGCACTTGCATGTTGCGCGAGAACATGCGTAGCGACCGTACCATTTCAAAACCGGTAACCACCGGCAAGTCATTACTGCTGATGACCAAATCGTAGAAGTTGGTGCGCGCTTCTGACAGCCCTACCCATCCACATGTTACGCACGTAACAATGCATTGGGGCAAGTGCTCTTTGATGTGGTCGGCAACAGATGCCTGCCGGTGAACTACCAGAACCTTCATAAACAATAAACCATTAAACAAAAAAACGATGAACCTACTGCCGTCAATTATTTCTATAAAAGAAGGCTTATGCCTTTGCTTTGTAAATACCACATTTGGGGTATTTTATCTCCCTTGCGCAATCTGCTACTGACCTACCTTGAAAGGTCGTAAACAGTTGCG
>JANOQB010000227.1:0-3656 GCA_031422215.1 Cytophagales bacterium
AAGCGACTCTACCGGTGTGCAGATGGATTTTGTGTGGGACAAAATTTTGGTGCGCGTGCCTATTTCAATTCAATAGTAATTTCTTCATGTCGCGCAACTCTTCAAGGGTTTAGAACCCTTGAAGAGTTTTTAAGAAAATTAAACAATGGCCTTCTCCAAAAAAAAATGGGTGCTGCTGCCCATCGCGCTCCTTGCTTTTCTCGGTATCGCGTGGTGGCTTATTGGCAAAATACAATACCGGCTCAACGTGATGGATGTGGAAGAGTATGAGCCCGTCTCCACGCTCAAAGTGCCCCAGCATCTGCTCACGCATTCTAAGTTTCCATTCATAGATGTGCACAATCACCAGTGGACAATGCCTGTTCAGGATTTGGATAAGTTGGTGACAGAAATGGATTCGCTGAACATGGGTGTGATGGTGAACCTGAGTGGCTTTCGCGGAAAATATTTGGAGTGGTCGCTGGACAACGTGAACAAAAACCACCCAAGCCGGTTCATACTTTTCCTCAACATAAATTTCGAAAACATAGATGATGCCGGATGGCCTGACGAAACGCTGCGCATGATGGAAGAAGCCGTAAAGCAGGGTGTGAAAGGATTGAAAGTATATAAAGGGTTGGGCCTTACCGACAAAGACAACAACGGAAACCGGATTGCCATTGACGATGCACGGCTCGATCCTATATGGGCCAAGTGTGGCGAACTGGGCATTCCGGTGCTCATTCATTCGGGGGAGCCCAATTCATTTTGGAACACGAAAGACAAACACAACGAGCGCTGGTTGGAATTAAAGCAAGAGCCAGACCGCTACCGTTCTACTGATAAATACCCAACCTTCGAAGAAATCATGGCAGAGCAACACCGTGTTTTTCGAAAACATACTGGAACAAAATTTATTGATGCCCACTTGGGATGGTTTGGCAACGACCTGGAAAGGCTGGGAAAATTATTTGACGAGATGCCGAATGTATATACCGAGTTGGGTGCCGTGTTGGCCGAACTTGGCCGACAACCACGCACCGCCCGCGCCTGGATGATCCGCTATCAAGATAGAGTGATGATGGGCAAGGACACCTACAAAAAAGAAGAATACTACACCTACTTTCGAGTGCTGGAAACTGACGATGAATATTTTGATTACTACCGCAAGAGGCATGCACATTGGAAAATGTACGGCCTGGCCCTCCCCGATTCTGTGCTAAGAAAAGTGTATTATAAAAATGCCATGCGTGTGATACCGGGCATTGATGGGAGTTTGTTCTAGTAAAGTTTGCGGGAACTATAGTCGTCTCAACCTCATATTGTCTGAATCAATGGATAGCAGCAGGGCCGCTAAACATTTGTAGAAAAGTAAACCTCGATACGTTAAGGCATAGCACCGTAACACTACTAAGGGAAATTGTCTAAATAACCTTCGACAAAATGTCAATCGAAAATTGCGAACCTTAGTAGAAAACGGTAAGCCATAGAACCAGAACCTTATTACCTTATCTTGGATTTTAGTCAAACCAATCACAATAAGGTAATAAGGTTTGCCCCTCTTTCTCGCCTATCCCTACTAAGGTTTAGCCCAGACTTAGCAAGTCCTTTTGCGGAAGTTATTTTGAAAGTTTTACTAAGAATATATTTCGGTGCTATGCACCTATTGCTATTTCGTGGGAGTGCCCTCGTGTCGAGTATCGTCTCCCGTTTTCGGGGACGATACACTTTCCTGTGGTGTGTTCCCCGCATCGTCCCATAAAAAAAAATTGCCTGCCACTATTCGAACATAAACATCTTGGGCAATTCCTCTTTTATGAAAGGCTTCTGCACAATGGTAAACAAAGGCGATGTTGTTTTAGGCACTTCCCAGGCCGAAATGAGCACCACTTGAGTGCCGGGAAAATTCTCCAAAATAAATTCAATCTTGCTCCATCCCAACCCATCGGGCAATTTGTTGTCCAACAGAAGCAAGTCTGGTTTTTCCTGCTGCATGTAGTTCAGCCCTTTGGCAATGGAAGTTGCCAAAAAAACTTTGCAGCCTTTCTTTATAAAGAACTCCTTCATCAAGAAACCGAAATCAATTTCATCATCCACGATCAACACCTTCTTATTTTCCATATTCTTGGGTTTGCCAACTTATGGTCTAAAAATCTTACCAACAAAAAAGAACCGACTTGCAGCCCTTATAGAGCACCGTAAAATCCAGTGTGTGGAATTATCCATCATCCGTGTAAAGTATCTTCTACATGAAGTTCAACTTTCCAAAAGTTTAAAACTTTTGGAAAGTTTGAAAGAGTTTGAAAGTGCTTCCTTGTGCCGTCAGGTCTTCCGACCTGACGTGTCCTCACTCCAACAGGAACCTCAAAAACGAAAAAACATTCGTCCAGAAAATTGATTTCTACCCCAAAGTGTAGAACGTCAGGTCGGAAGACCTGACGTCACGAGAACCATAGTCGTTAAGGATTTTGGGATATAGCACCAGAGGCGTAACCTGTCATCAACTTTCCAAAAGTTTAAAACTTTTGGAAAGTTTGAAAGCGAATGGGTTATGTAAACTTTGTTGCTGCCACCAGCGCAGAAAATTCGAAATACACCCGAACTAAACTTGGTTTTAAATTGCATCCGCAAAAAAAAAGAAACTTTGAACGTTCTTTTTATATGGGGCATTAAATCCCCAAAAAGGGCAACAGGGCAGTAAAGTGTGGAGAAAATTTCCCGCTTTATTAAAACCGATAGCTATTTTCTGCATTAGTTTATTTTTAACCACCGATTTGTTTTACCTTTGATAGCATCACTTGCATCACCCACTTAAATAGAATGAAATTGAGTACAACCCGATCGGTATTCTTGGCAGACGATGATGTAGATGATTGCGCTATGTTCCAAGATGCGTTAATTGAAATTGCACTGCCCATTCAACTTACCACGGTGCACGATGGAGAGCAACTGATGAATTTGCTAAAGAGAGATACGGGCTCACCTCCCAACGTCTTGTTCTTGGACCTAAACATGCCACGCAAAAACGGTTTTGAATGCCTTTCAGAAATAAAGCAGAGCAAACATCTATCCAACCTTAACGTAATCATACTCTCCACCTCCTTTCAGCCGGAGGTTGCCAATTTGCTTTTCAAAAATGGAGCTCATCAATATATCCGCAAGCCTTCCGATTTTAACGACCTGAAGAGGTTGATCCACCAGGTGCTTACCAAGATAGCCGACCATCAAACCAAAGAGACCTTTGTGTTGGGTTGAGTAATGCCGTATCGCGTTTGTTGGTGGGCCTGCCCACACACCCACCGTGCAACACCAACAAAGGCCAAGAACATTTTACCAGATGAATTTTCTTTGCGGGCTTTGCGCCTGCCTTGCCGGTAGGCAGGCTCAAAGAGTGAGCAACTTGGCCTAACTCTTGTTATTTGCGAAAGCGTTGAGTTAGAGACTAGAGATACGCCTCCGTAGCTGCTTTGCGACACCAATGCATAACCCCAGTTAGAAATTTGATAACTTTAAATCCGTGAAGGCCAAAGAAAAAACAAAAATACTATCCCCCAACATTTTCCCTGTGGTGGGCATTGGTGCCAGCGCAGGCGGGTTGGATGCTTTTAAAAAACTCATCAAAGCCATACCCGAAAATTCGGGGATGGCATTTGTATTGGTGCAGCACCTAGACCCCA
>JANOQB010000228.1:0-9047 GCA_031422215.1 Cytophagales bacterium
CAACCAACTTAAGTTTGAGTTTCCAAATTGCTTGTAAAGCAGCACCCCCACGCTGCACAGATAGCCAAACGAGTCGGCCAGATAAATCAAAAAGCCAACGGTGCTCACGTACTTGAAGGTGGCGATAAGCCGGTCGAAGAAAATACTGTTGAATTGGATGTAGCCAAAGTAAAGGCCCATTCCCACCAGCACCATCCAGGCAGGGGCACTGATGAGGTCTTTTTCAAAGGCGAGGGTGCTCAATCCTACTGTGATCATTCCAATCAGCACGATGATGTGGTTGATGACCATTGCCCGGTAATTCTTTTTTACGAGCATCATACTGCCAATCACGATAAGCACTACAATGGTCACGGGCAATTCGGTTTGGGTAAAGATGGACGGCTTGTCGCCATAGCCAAGCGACTTCCATATTTCTGCTGAAAAGTTGTCGCGAAAATCGCGAAAGGCTGTGAGCAGCATGTAGGTGAGCACCAGCAAAATCAAACCGGGAAGAAAGGTAAGTGTGAAACGCACCCGCTCTTTGCCTTTCATAGGTTGGCGCTTCGTTCGAAGGGCTTCGTCTTCGGGTGTTGGTGGTGGAATTTTATTTAACAGCCATAAAAAAAGTATGAGCGGTGGAAAGAACAGGCACGAGGAAACAAAGGGCATCCAAAATTCGGAGGTGCCCCAATCGATCATGATGTAGCCGCCCACTGTTTTTGCAAAACCTGCCGAGAAAATAAAGCTTACTGAAAGGCTGGCACCGAGCACTTCGGTAAATCTTCTTCCTTCGAGGTAGCCGAACACCATGCCCCACACCATGCCCAGTGGCAAGCCATTGAAAAAAAGAAAAATGAGGTTGTATGGCTGTGGGGTGATGGCAAAAAGAAACCACGCGATGGCGGCAATGCTCACCATAAGCAGTATTCCGGTTGCCCGGGAATTGGGCCCAAGTTCGGAAACCACTTTTATTCCTATAAACTTAGAGAGCATGTAGCCCAGCACCTGGCTGATCACCATCCATACTTTGTAATCAACGCCCCACAGTTGAAGGCCCTCGTAAGTGGCCACGCCAAATGTTTTGCGCAGGGCAAAAATGCAGGTGTATAAACAGAAAGCAGAGATGGAGGTGTAAAGAGTAAAGTTCAGTGCGCTGGTGCGACTGAGCCAAGCAGTGATGCGGGAAGTGGTAGGTTGCAAATGCTGATAGGTTTGGCTAAAGGTAGCAAATCAAACCATCAACAGATTGATAGGTTTTTTTTTTGAAGGTTGAAATGTAGAAGCGCGAAAGACCGGAGCGTTTAGCTTACTGGCCAAGCCATCGTTTCCAAAACGGTTTGCTCAATTGATTTCGGGTCATTACCACCAACTCCCAAGCGGCATCCGCTTTTTTTGAAGCGGCTTCGGCAATTTGCTTGGTTAGTTTGTTTTCCTCGCGCACCTCAAGGGTAAGTTTTCTGGTCTCTCGTATTTCTTCGCTAAGAATGACGAGTAGATCTTCAATTCTGTCATGGCCTTCATTCATAAACACAAATATATATTATTCTTTGCCAGGCCAGAAAATGTGCATTGCCAAACATGAGCTTGTACAAAAAAACCTGTCACCTTAAAGGCGACAGGTTTTTAAAAAGGACTTGATTGTCAACTAACAGAACTCATCAAACACTTCCACCAAATGCTCACCGATCATTTGGGCATTGCGGCCTTCAATGTGATGACGCTCCACAAAGTGCACCAACTCGCCATCTTTAAAAAGTGCTATGGCAGGAGAGGAGGGAGGATAGGGCAAGGTGTATTCCCTGGCTTTGGCCACCGCTTCTTTGTCAACACCGGCAAACACGGTGGTAAGGTGGTTGGGTTTTTTTTCTGAGTGCTGCAATGCCCATTTTATTCCTGGGCGCGCGGCACCTGCGGCACAACCGCATACCGAATTGATCACCAACAGGGTGGTGCCTTTGTGGTCTTTCAATTCATTGTCAACTGCTTCGGAAGTTTTAAGTTCCTGAAAGCCGGCCACGGTCAGGTCTTGGCGCATGGGGGCAACTAAGGGTTCTGGATACATATACTTGATTTTAGATTTTGTATTTATTGATTCTTGATTCTGGATGCTGGATTCTTGATGCTGGAATTTCTGACTTCTAAATTCTGACTTCTGGTTTCTAACTCCTAACTTCTAACTTCTAATTCCTAACTCCTCCCCTCACATAAAGCCAAGTTCTAATTTGGCCACCTCGCTCATCATGTCTTGTGTGTAAGGAGGATCAAATGTCAATTCCACTTTTACGCTGCTCACTCCTTCAATCTCCTTTACACGTTGCTCCACTTCCACGGGTATCACTTCTGCCGATGGGCAGGAAGGGGAGGTGAGTGTCATTAAAATAAAAACATTGTTCACTGGAAACACACTGATTTCGTAGATGAGGCCCAACTCATATACGTCAACCGGAATCTCAGGGTCATAAACAGTTTTCAAAGCAGCGATCACTTTTTCGCGGAGCTCGCTTTGTGGAAGTTCTACGGTGTTAGGCCCAATATCTTCTGATGTCTCGTTCACGATGCTAGTTCTTTTTGTGTTTTAAATGCGAGGGCATACAATTTCATTTGTTTGATCATGGACGCAAAACCATTCGAACGCTGTGTGCCAATGAATCGTTCCATGCCAATCTTTTTCATAAAATATAAGTCGGCATTTAATATGTCTTCCGGTTGTTGCCCGTTAAACATCCGCACCAGCAAACTCACCAAACCTTTGGTGATGGCGGTGTTGCTGTCGGCTTCAAAATATAGTTTATCATTTTCCATCCGCGCTGTCATCCACACTTTCGATTGGCAGCCTTTCACGATGTTCTCTTCAATCATGTCTTCCTCTTTCATGGCGGGAAGTTTTTGGCCCAACTCCATCACATAGAACACAGTCATC
Source organism: Cytophagales bacterium (assembly GCA_031422215.1). Classification (GTDB taxonomy): domain Bacteria; phylum Bacteroidota; class Bacteroidia; order Cytophagales; family Cyclobacteriaceae; genus ELB16-189. The sequence continues at coordinate 2,903 of JANOQB010000228.1, forward strand.
TCCATGTCTCCATCCAAGAGGGAGAATTCGTTTATGATTTCGTTTTGGATATCTTCAATGGTCATTTTTAGCCTAATCTTTTCCTTACATATTCTCTATAATTTTCTCTTTCCAATTCCGTTATTGTTGGCAACTCCTTCCCATTGCGCGTTAGTTTCAAAATTTCATTTTGCTTTAAGACTATTGCTTCAAGCATTGAAATAATCAACATTTCGGCTTGCTTTGAATTAACGTTTCTTTCAATTCCTTCTTATAAGTGATCAACTACAACTGTTTTATTTTCTTCGTTTTATCACCGGAATTTTTTGGATTTTCATTTGAAAACAACTTTCTCTAATTCCTTTACACGTTTATCAAGCTCGGCAAGCTCATCATGTTGATCAATCAACCCATCGAGCCGCTTCAAAGCCTCTGCCAGCAGTTCTGCTATTTTTCCTTCATTTTCCATAGGTAGGTTCTTTATGGATAAATTTATGATTTCAGAAATTTAACAATTCTTTCAATTCCGTCTGCCAGTTGATCCACTTCTGCTTTTGTATTGTAAACAGAAAACGAGGCACGCACAGTTCCTTCAATACCAAAACGTTCCATCAATGGTTGTGTGCAATGATGGCCCGTGCGCACAGCAATGCCCCGTGCATCCAGCATCTGGCCAATATCAAAATGATGGATGCCTTCCACCACAAACGACTGCACGCTCACTTTCTCTTTGGCCGTGCCCACTAACCTAACCGAAGGGATTACAGATAATTTTTTTACCGTGTAGCCAAGTAGTTCCGCCTCATGCGCAGCCATTGATTCTTTGCCCAGCTCGTTTATAAACTGGATGGCTTCGTTAAGGGCAATTACATCGGCAATGTTGGGTGTGCCCGCTTCAAATTTATAAGGAAGCTCGTTGTAGGTGGTTTTGGCAAACGTTACCTCTTTGATCATCTCACCTCCACCCATGTAAGGTGGCATTTTTTCCAACAGTTCTTTCTTGCCATACAAAATGCCGGTGCCGGTTGGGCCATACATTTTGTGCGATGAGATGCAGTAGAAATCGCAATCCAAATCCTGCACATCAATGGTAAGGTGTGCCGAAGCCTGCGCGCCATCAATCAACACCACTGCTCCGTATTGGTGGGCCAAATCAATAATTTCCTTTACGGGATTGATGGTGCCCAAGCTATTTGATGCGTGGTTGACAGCAATAATTTTTGTTTTTGATGATACTAATTTGCGATAAGCATCGAGGTCAATCTCACCAATCCCGGTAACGGGTATTACTTTTAAGATGGTGTTTTTCTCCTCGCATATCATTTGCCAGGGCACAATGTTTGAATGATGCTCGAGGCCTGAGATGATTACTTCATCGCCTTCTTTGAGAAACGCCCGTCCGTATGACGAGGCCACTAAGTTTATGCTTTCCGTGACGCCACGCGTAAAGATAATTTCTTCCGGATGCTTGGCGCGGATGAATTGCTGCATGGCATGACGGGTTTCCTCATAAGCTTTGGTAGCCCTTTCTGCCAGTGTGTGTATGCCCCGGTGAATGTTGGCGTTGTCTCTTTCGTAATATTTAAGGAGCGCATCAATTACCCTTTTCGGCTTTTGATTGGTGGCCGCATTGTCGAGATAAATCAAGGGTTTGCCATTCACCTTTTGGTGCAGCACAGGAAATTGTTTCCTTATCATCTCTACATCCAATCGTGTTGCTGACAGGGTGCTCATGATCAAAAATTTTTGTGAAGGCGTGCGGAAATAAGATTGTCCAAATAGGATTTCAATGTTTCGTTTTTAATGGGACCCAACACTTCGGCCGCAAAGGCGTACAACAACATGGCTTTTGCAATCGGCTCGGCAATGCCGCGCGAGCGTAAATAAAACACGGCTTCTTCGTCCATCTGGCCTGATGTGCAACCGTGCGAACATTTTACATCATCGGCCCAAATTTCCAACTGGGGTTTGGTATTTACGGTGGCCGTATCGGAAACTATGATATTTCGGTTCGATTGGAAGGCATTGGTCTTTTGTGCCTGTGGCCGCACAAATATTTTTCCATTGAATACACCTTTCGAGTTGCCGTCCATTATTCCCTTGTATATTTCATTGCTGAACGAGTTGGGTTTCTTGTGATCAACCACTGTATGATTATCCACTAAAGTGTTTCCATTTACCAAATACAATCCGTAGAAATGCGATTCGCACTTTTCGCCATCAATCACGATCCCTAAATTGTTGCGAACGAGTTGCCCGTTCAGTGTAAGCGTAAATGTATTCAACTGGCTGGCACCCGACTGATGAATGATGGTGTTGGATACCTGATAACTTTTGCCGGTATCGTTCTGGATTTTGCAATATTCCAGTTGTGATTTCTCTTTCACTATCCACTCTTCCGAGAAATTGTGAAACACCGCATTGGCACCTACCGAATCAAACTTTTCAATTATACTCAGCTGGCTCCCTTTTTCAAGTAGGCCCAAAATTTTTGTGTGGCTGATCACTTGCTCTTTGTCCGCATCATTAAGATGCAAAATGAAAATGGGTTTAATTACGTTCGTGTTTTCAGGAACATGTATGAACAAACCATCTTGCCAAAAGGCAGAATTCATGGCCGCAAATGGATCACTTTCCGTACCTAAGATTTTATCAAGATAAGAATTGATGATCGCAGTATCTTCATTAAATGCCTGACTTAATGTTTTGATTTTTACTTCACTTTCAGGACTGCTTATCTTAGAAAGTGATTTTGAATAGCTGCCGTTTATGAAAACTAAAATATTCGCGTCTAAGTCTGGAATTAAAAAACCATCCAATGAACCAATGTCCGACATAGGTTGGGCCGCATTCCAGTTGAAGGTTTTTTCTAAAATTTTAGAAACAGGCGTGAAGCGGTATTCCTCGTGCTTGGTGCCTGGCAATCCTGTTTTTTCAAAAAGCGCAATAGCCTTGCTGCGTTGATCGTTGGCTTCAGCAAATTTCGTTTGATGAAACGATCCAACAATTTCATTTTTAATATCAGGTGCAACGGTCATGCTCATATCAGGCAAATGCTACTTCATTTTTAATCCAGTCATATCCTTTGGCTTCGAGTTCTTTAGCCAATTCTTTGGTCCCCGACTTCACAATCTTTCCTTTATAAAGTACGTGCACAAAATCAGGAACGATGTGATCCAACAAACGCTGATAGTGGGTTACCACAATAACTGCATTGTTTTTATTACGAAGCTTGTTAACACCATTGGCAACAATGCGCAGGGCATCAATGTCAAGTCCTGAATCCGTTTCGTCCAGGATGGCCAGCTTTGGTTCGAGCATGGCCATTTGGAAAATTTCATTGCGCTTTTTTTCACCACCGGAGAAACCTTCGTTGAGCGAGCGGCTCAATAACGATTGGTCAATTTCTACCAGTTTCATTTTCTCTTTCATAAGTTGAAGAAAGGAAACGGCATCCAATGCCTGCAACCCACGGTGGGCACGAATCTGGTTGAGGGCAGTCTTCATAAAATTGATGGTGCTCACGCCCGGTATTTCCACCGGATATTGAAAGGCCATGAAGATGCCTTCACGGGCACGGTCTTCAGGAGAAAGTTCGAGCAGGTTCTTTCCCAAAAAGTCAACTTCGCCACCGGTAACTTCATAATCTTCGCGGCCAGCGAGCACCGAAGCCAGCGTACTTTTTCCTGAACCATTTGGCCCCATGATAGCATGCACTTCCCCGGCATTTACGGTAAGGTCAATCCCGTTAAGGATTTGTTTATCGGCAACGGAGGCTTGAAGGTTTTTTATTGTTAACATTTTTTATTTATTCAAGATTTAGATTTGAGAATTTAGATTTGAGACATGAGATGTGAGATGTGAGACTTGAGACTTGAGATTTTAGATTGATCTTCCAGAAACTTATTGTGTTCAATTTGATTTTTAACAAACAACTTCATCCACTTCAAGAGATTTTTCATCCATTTTCCAATCTCCCATCTCCAATCTCCAATCTCCAATCCTACTACCCCACACTCCCCTCCAACGTCAACGCCAATAACTTTTGCGCTTCCACTGCAAACTCCATGGGAAGTTGATTCAATACTTCTTTTGCATAGCCATTTACAATCAACGCCACAGCGGCTTCTTCGTCAATCCCGCGTTGAAGGCAATAGAAAATCTGGTCTTCGCCTATTTTGGATGTGGTGGCTTCGTGTTCGATTTTTGCGCTGTTGTTCTCCACATCTATATAAGGAAAAGTATGTGCCCCACACTGATCGCCCATCAGCAATGAATCGCATTGCGAATGGTTTCTTGCATTGGTGGCGCGCTTCAACACATGCACTTGGCCGCGGTAACTGTTTTGCGATTTGCCGGCAGAAATACCCTTGCTCACAATGCGCGATCGGGTGTTCTTGCCAATGTGGGTCATCTTGGTGCCTGTGTCGGCCTGCTGATAATTATTGGTAACGGCCACGGAATAAAATTCGCCCACCGAGTAATCGCCTTTTAACACGCACGATGGATATTTCCATGTGATGGCCGATCCGGTTTCAACTTGTGTCCAGGAAATTTTGGAGCGGTCGCCAAAGCACATCCCGCGCTTGGTAACAAAATTATAAATGCCTCCCTTTCCGTTTTTATCTCCCGGATACCAATTCTGCACGGTGGAATATTTGATCTCAGCATCTTTCATGGTGTAAAGTTCCACCACGGCAGCATGCAATTGGTTTTCATCGCGCATGGGGGCGGTGCAACCTTCTAAGTAACTCACATACGAACCTTCATCGGCAATAATCAACGTGCGCTCAAACTGACCCGTGTTGGCAGCGTTGATGCGGAAGTAAGTTGATAATTCCATCGGGCACCTTACTCCTTTTGGTATATAGCAAAATGAACCATCGGAAAACACAGCTGAGTTGAGCGCAGCAAAATAGTTGTCGTTCATCGGCACCACAGAGCCCAGGTATTTTTTAATCAGGTCAGGATGTTCTTTTACTGCATCGCTGAATGAGCAAAAGATGATCCCCAGCTCTTTTAAATTTTCCTTGAAGGTGGTGGCTACCGACACGCTGTCGATCACTGCATCAACAGCTATTCCGGTTAGCCTCTTTTGTTCTGTTAATGATATGCCAAGCTTTTCAAAAGTTTTGATCAACTCAGGATCCACCTGATCCAACCCGCTAAGGCTTGGCTTTTGCTTTGGTGCCGAATAATAGATAATGTCTTGATAATTGATGGGAGGGTAGTGGACATTGGGCCAAGTAGGCTCCACCATTTTCTCCCACATGCGAAAGGCTTTAAGCCGCCACTCCAATAGCCATCCAGGTTCGTTCTTTTTGGCTGATATGAACCTCACAGTACTTTCGTTAAGCCCTTTAGGTGCCTCGTCTGCTTCCAAATCCACCGTCCAGCCGTGCTCATACTCCTTTGAGGTGATTTCTTCCAGAACTTGATTGCCTTTGCTCATTGCACCCTATTTAGAATAATTTCAAATAATCGTAAAAGTACAACAAAACATAGTGCATCAGGTTCACACAAACCTGAATTTTGTTCAATCCGATAGCTTTATGTTCCGGTCAAGGCTTTCTTCCAGCGAAATCATTGTCTCTGTTCGTTCAATGCCATCCACCTGCTGCATTTTGTCGTGCAAAACCTCTTTCAGGTGATTGGTGTCGCGGCAATGGATTTTCACAAACATGGAATAGTTTCCTGTGGTATAATGTATGCTCGTAATCTCTGGAATGTTTTTGAGTTTGGCAAGTACCTGATCGTACAAAGCACTCTTTTCCAGATAGATGCCTATAAAGGCGGTGATATCGAAACCTAATTTTGCATAATTGATCCGCAGGGTTGTTTTCTCAAGTATTCCAGCCTCTTCCATTTTGTTCATGCGTACATGCACCGTGCCTTGCGACACATTCACCTTTTTGGCAACCTCTGTGTAAGGTCGCTTGGCATCTTGCATGAGTATCTCAAGTATTTTGAGGTCGGTATTATCAATTTCAAAATTTTTGCCCATGTGTTGATGTGTTTTTTAAAAAATTATCAATCATTAGTGTTATTAAGTAAATAATATGCAAATATTATAATACTTTATTGAATTTTGCACAGTTAATTTATTCCTTTGCTGAGCAATTTATAATGTAGGGTGTTGATCCCGATAGCTATCGGGAGGCAGACA
>JANOQB010000229.1:0-13271 GCA_031422215.1 Cytophagales bacterium
TTAGAACCATAAATTATTATATGGGTCTGACTAAAATCGCGGCCAGCCGCGATCTCCTTTTTTTCGTTGATAATTGGGATGCCGGCTCAATCCCAACTCCCCTGATCTACCTCAGCAACAACTCCCCCACCTCTTTCCATCCATCTACTCTCTTGAAATGGTTGAACTGCAAATTGTGCGGGGCAGTAAACAAAATCTTTTCTCCGTTGAACGTTTCGAGGTTGTGCGGAAGATCGTCAATCATATAATCACCATGCACAATGGTTTTCCTTCCGCAGAAAACAAATTGCCTCCAATGCAAAAAAGAAAAATGCTCTGTCAGCCATTCAAACTTCTCCGCCAAAGAATTGGGAAACTCCATGGCCGATGACACGATGAACACTTCGTAATTTTTGTTAAGGACCTTCATCACCTCCTGACTATGCTCGTTCACGGCCATCGTTCTGAAAAAACCGTTACGGAAAGTGAAATTATACACCGCCTCATGGTTGTCGGAAAACCGCTCCATCTCGTCTTTGTGGTTCATCGACTCGCGCGAAACGCGAACGCCAAATTCTTTTTCATAAAAATCAATGAACTGCCCGGTAGCATCGGCCAGCACATCGTCCATGTCAACAATCAATCGTTTCATATAGAGGCAATGATACTTAAGTTTTATGAAAATAAAATTGTGGCGGTGGGAATATTTAGCCTTTCGCAATTGTCTAACTTAAAAATTCAATTGGATTTTATACCTTATAAACCATGGAGCAACCCAGTGATGAGGTATTGATCGGAAAATGCAAAAGGGGAGACATGGCCGCCTTCAAAATGCTGGTGGTGCGACATGAGGGCAAAGTGGCCGGTGTGATCCGGTCCATGCTGGGGCCCACCCCCGAGGCAGAAGATGTAGGGCAAGAAGTGTTTATCAGGTTTTATGATGCACTTGGCAAATATCGGGGCGAGGCGCAAGTGGGCACCTACCTGATACGGATCGCGATCAACTTGTCGCTGAACGAACTCAAAAAAAAGAAACGGACCTCTGCGCGGTTTGTGAATATGGATGCCGCAGCAAACAAAGGCAGCGAAGACATGATGGACTTAAACGAGCAACTGAATTTTGAATTTTCGCAACTGGAACCCGAGTTTCAAATGGTGGCCACCCTTCGGTTGATAGAAGGATACTCCACCGAAGAAACTTCGGACATTCTGAGCATACCGATAGGCACCGTGCTATCGCGGTTGGCCAGGGCACAGCAAAAATTACGTGTGGCACTATCCAAAAAATTAAGATGATGAGCGAACATTTTTCTTTGAATGAAGAACTGCTTCTGAAATCGTTTGACGCCCCCGTGGCTGCACCTGAGCGGGAGTATCTTGCCATACAAATGCAAAACGACCCGGTGCTGCGCAGGCAAAGCGATCACTATTTGAAAATACGTGAGATGATGCATCGCTCCGCACCGGATTCGTTCGGGCCATTCTTTGCTGAGCGCATCCTGCAACAACTAAAACAACGGGCGAACGAAATTGATTACCTGATCTTTTTCTTTTTCAAAAAATATCAAGTGCTCGTGTTGGGAGTATTGGTGGCCTTGCTCGTTTCCAATGTACTGCTCACAGACCAACTGACATTAAAATCATTATTTGGTGTGGATCAGGAAACCCCCGAAGATATTTTATCTATTGATTTGTATAAAAACTTAACCGAATAGACATGACATCCGAAAGAAAAAAAGCATTGATCACTATCCTGATCACATTAGTCGTTGGCATTTTAATTGGCGCGTTGGCCATAGGGCTCTGGAGCAAACAATCGCGGGGCGGACGATCTTCTGCAGGCAAGCGGCAGAATGGAAAAGAAGTGTTTGTAAAAAAGGTATTGTCTGTTGTTGAGGCCGACTCGGCACAAGCAAAACAACTCAGGCCCCTCATCCAGGAAACCATCGGGCAAATTGATTCGCTGCAAAAGCACACCGACCGCGAGGTAGCAAAAGTAGTGGATTCGTTGGAAGTGAAGCTTCTCCCAATCCTATCTGAAAAGCAGATGCAGCAGTTAAAAGAATTTCACAGAAGAGGAAGGGGAAAGAAGTAATTGATGACTGCCTTCATTTTATCAATTATCATTCTTCTTGATCAACCCATCGTTCTTGAAATACTTGTCCTCATCATCTTCCTCTTCTTTTTTGATGAGCTGGCCTATCTCAAGGATTTTAAATTCAGTTCTGCGGTTACGCTGGCGGCCTTCGGGGTTGTCGGTGCCATCGCGGTTGGTGTTGCGCGCAATGTGTATCGACTCGCCATAGCCTTTGGCCACTAACCGGGTGGGATCAATTCCTTTTTTTATGAGGTAATTAACTGTGGACTGAGCCCTGCGCTGCGAGAGTTCGAGGTTGTATGAATCAGATGCAATGCTGTCGGTGTGCGACCCCATTTCAATTTTAAGGTCTGTGTTGTCGTTCAGTAACGTTACCAATTTGTCAAGTTCAACGGCAGCTTCCTTCCTGATATCGGCAGAGTCGTATCCAAAATAAATATTTTCAAGCACGAAGATTTTGTTGCGCTCTTTTCTGTCAAGCACCATGATCGTGTCGAAGGTAATGTTGGTGATCAGTTCTTTCAACGATTCGAGGGGCACCGATTTTCCTACAGTGGTGTAGGTTTGGCGCTTGGTAATGAAGCCATCGGTTTCGCCCAGCAACTCATAGTTCTCATTTTCATATACGCGGAACAAAAACTTTCCGTCATCACCGGTAATAAAATCCTGCATCACATCGCCATCGGCATCCAGTAAAGATACTTTGGTGTTGGGCAAAATTTCGCGCGTGCTGTCTTTGCGTATCAGGTAGGTAATACCTTGCAAGGAATAGTTTACCACTTTAAGATTGGGGTCTTCGTTGATGAAGGTGTAGATGTCATCGTCCCCTTTGCCACCTTCGCGGTTGGAAGTAAAGAAGCCGCGATCGGGCTTGAACAAAAACATTCCAAAATCGTCAGCTGTGGAGTTCACGGGCTGGCCCAGGTTTTCCACTACCGTTTTTCCGTTGGCGCGGTTCACCACGAAAATATCCATCATGCCATAGCCAGGATGCCCATCGGACGAAAAATATATTTTTCCGTTTTCAGAAACGTATGGGAAAGATTCGGAGCCCGCTGAGTTGATTTCAGGGCCCAGGTTTTTTATTTTCCCGAACCGGCCCCGCGAATCCATTTGTGCCGAGTACAAATCCAATCCGCCATAACCCCCTTTGCGATTGGATGAAAAATAAAGCGTTCTGCCATCGGGGCTGAAGGCGGGGGTGGAGTCCCATGAATAATTTGTGGAGGATGGGTCGCTCTCCCGGATCACCGTATTTATGTTTATGGGAACAGGTTCTATCCACGCCCCATTTCTGTATCGGGATAAATAAAGATCTACGTCATACGAGCCTTTGCGTTTTCCCGTATTGCCTTTTGCAAACACCATGGTCTTGCCATCGGGCGTGAATGTGATACAACCTTCGTTGATGTTTTGTTCATTGATTAGGTCGGGCAATGGTGCAATGGTGTTTACGTTCACAATGGCCCCGTTGGTTTCGGCTTTATAAATATCGGTGAAGGGTGTGCCCGAAGCCTCATAGATTTTTGTGTTGGCGCGGGAGGAAGTAAAATACAATTCGTTGTTTGAATACACGGGGTTGTATTCGGTGAAGGGCGTGTTGATGGCCTCTAAGTTTTTTATCTTGTAGTAGCTTTTCTTCTCGGCAAGTTTTTCGAGATAATTAAGACCATCTATTTCTTTTTGCGCACGGGCTTTTAATTTCTCGGCCTTCGTATCTACCTCCAACGACTCCAGCACGGTGCGCGCTTCCGCATATTTAGAATTGGCCTGGAGCGATTTTGCATAATAAAGTTTCACCGAATCTTCATCAATGCCCCGGCCCCCGGCTTTCGCATAAAATGGTTCTGCCTCTTTGATGCGGTTGGACAGACGATAGGATTCTGCCACGAAATAATTTGCCTTGCCATGGTTGGGCTGCTTGCGCAATACGCCTTTGTAATACTTGATCACACTTTCGTATTTGGCATAGCGAAAAGACTTCATGGCCTTTTTTTCGGGGCCACAGGCAATAATCGCCATCAAAACAAATAAAACAATTGCACTTCTTGCTCTCATGCTACTTACTTAACCTTTAAAATTACAAAAAAATCGCGCTATGCAGTTAACGCTGGTTTGGATAAATATTTTGCCATCCACGATTTTTCTGTGGGCAAGTGCCAGTTGGTCTCTAACTCGACTTTGGTGGCGGCCAAAGTGTTGAAAGTAATGGTGGAAGCTTGCAAGCGGCCCGAGGCAAAGTTTGCTTTCACTTCAGTGAGCGGAATGAGTGCAACCTGACCATCGATATAAAACGATATTTTGGAACGGTCTAAAAAATCTACTCCAGTAGTTGCCTGAATTTGCCTCATCACCCCTACGGAACTATCAATGGAGCAACCGCTTGGATTCTGATAATCTTCATCCACCGCCATGATCACAAACTGGCCTCTCTCAATTTTGAAAGAGGATTTCAATGGCTGGCCGTGGGCGACCCATTGGCGGCAAAAAGTCTCCAACAATGCAGTAATATTTTTTTCTTCAGCACTATTTATTCTTCTATTGGCCTGATATATCCAGACTCTTGCCTGGGGCGGAAGTTTTTCGAATGGGATGAACATGGGTTTTGTGTTTATTGGGTTCAAAGATACGAAAGTGAGTCCTTTGGATTGCTTATGTCCGTTTCAGGGGAGCATTACAGATTGCCCGTCAATACAAAACGTAAAAAGGCTTGCGGCAAATTGATTTCCTTCTCATCTGTTTACTATCAATTGCAAATCCCCTTAGTGGATATTTGGATGACTCCTACCGGGAATTCTACAATGATTCAGCAATAAGCTCGGCCAAGTCTTTCACTTTTACCTCGGCTTCCTTCTCTTTGTTTTTCATTCCATCGGTGATCATGGTCATGCAAAACGGGCAGGCGACCGCTACTGTTGTTGCGCCTGTGGCGAGCACTTCCTCGGTGCGCGCAATGTTAATGTCTTTGCTCCCTTTCTCTGGCTCTTTAAACATTTGTGCACCTCCGGCACCACAGCACAGCCCGGTTGTGCGGCAGCGTTTCATCTCAACTAAATCCGCATCCAATGCTTGCAGCACTTCGCGGGGTGCTTCATAAATATTATTGGCCCGACCCAAGTAGCACGAATCGTGATAGGTAATTTTCTTTCCTTTGAAAGCCCCTCCATCTTTGAGTTTGATTTTTCCTTCATTGATAAGTTGTTGAAGAAAGGTAGAGTGGTGAATGACATCGTAATTTCCGCCCAGCTCGGGGTATTCATTTTTCAATGTATTGAAACAATGCGGGCAAGCTGTCACAATTTTTTTTACTCCATATCCATTCAGCACCTGAATGTTGCTCATGGCCTGCATCTGAAAAAGAAATTCGTTGCCGGCCCTTCGTGCGGGGTCGCCCGTGCAGGTTTCTTCGGTGCCCAATACGGCAAACCTGATTTCAACCGCATTCAAAATTTTTACGAAGGCTTGTGTCACTCGCTTGGCGCGATCGTCAAAAGAGCCGGCACAGCCTACCCAAAAAAGTATTTCGGGGGTTTCGCCTTTGGCGGTGAGTTCGGCAAGAGTTGGGATGTTCATAGTTAAGATTTGAGATATGAGATGTGAGATATGAGATTTTTGATTTAATTCCGAAGTGACAGAGGGGATGATCTAACTTGAATTTTTAATTTGCCTCAGTTGTCCAACATCGTCTCCCGCTTCGGGGACGATGTGTGCGACACACCGGCTTATTGAGTATCGTCCTGAAGCGGAGACGATACTTGACACTGAACAAGTTATTTTGGAAACCTCATTAAGGCGATGATCTAATAAATTTTTCATTTGCCTTTTCTTTTTTGTTCTATGAGGGATTGTATTTTCTTTTCACGATCATCTGCCTGCACCCGTTTTTTTTCTTTGATGGCCACTTCGAATTCGATTATTTTATTCTGGATGATGTTTGCGAAATACTCAAAATCATAGTTTTGAAGATATCGAATGGTATTGTCTCTTTCAATGAGGCCTCTATTCAAAAGAAATGCTGAGATGGCCCCGGTAGTGATATAAGAATATCGGGCCCTTAAAGTGACAAACAGGTTTGATAAATCATACTTGGATGCAATCATGGCAATATCACTAAAGTCCTTTTCTGCTTTTCTATCCAACAGAGCATCACACTTGCTTGCAAAAATATCATGTGGGGTTGCCATCCTAATTCCATTTTCTTCTAACGGTTCTTGGGTAAACGGTACCTTCCAGTCAACAATATCAACCTTAACATTATTGATTTGGCCAGCAAACCCATTTCTGTTTTGTGAAACGAGCTTAAATGAATGGCCAAAACGCTGATGGATAATTTTTGGCAAACTTTGCGTTTCCGTTCTGCCGCCAGCAAATAAATCAAGATCAACTGATGTTCGGTGGCCAAACTGTAAAGCCAAAGCAGTTCCTCCAACTAACCGAAATTGTTTCAATTCTTCCATCTCCATTAGTTGCTTCAATACATCCATCATTTCTGATGAAACTGTTTCGAGAAAAAGTTTCATAATGCATGGTGTTGTTTTACCGCATTGCTTTTAAATGCATAGTCCTCAATGGAGAGAAAGTTGGAAGCAAAAATTTTAGCGCGCTCGGGCAAGTAGTTGGCTTTTATAAGAACCTCAGAACATATTTTATCACCATAATAAGCCATCACCACAGCCATATCCTCCAAATCTCCCCGTTCGAAAGTTCGTATGATTATCTTTTCATAGTTATCCACGTCATCCAGTTTGGACAGGTCGCTGTCCCAGAATAAATGAGCGGGCAGTTGGTTCACGATGTAGTTCATGGTTTGATCTCTTTGGCCCAATTAAACCGGTCGGCTGGTGAAAACTTCCAGGGGGCAAAATTTGTCTCAACGTTCTGAAACATACTGTTCCATTGGGCTGGCGATCCAGATTCTTCCATCGCCACATAGCGTCTCAATTCCAAAATTATTTCGAGCGGGTTGATCAGCACCGGGCAAGCCTCTACGCAGGCATTGCAACTGGTGCAGGCGTTGATTTCTTCTTTGGTGATGTAATCGTTCAGTAATGTTTTGCCATCATTCAATCCGGGGCCGCCCTTCTCCAAACTCTTGCCCACCTCTTCCATTCGGTCTCTAACATCCATCATGATTTTGCGGGGCGAAAGTTTTTTTTCCGTAAGGTTTGCCGGGCACTCGGAAGTGCAACGCCCACATTCGGTGCAGGAGTAAGCCGCCATCAAATTATTCCAACTTAAATCGTTGATGTCTTTGGCACCAAACCTTCCCGCCACAGTGGGCGCATTGCCATCGACCGCGGTTAGGCCAAGCATCGACTTCACTTCGCGTGTTACAACCGGCATGTTGTTGATGTGGCCCTTTGGTGCAAGGTTGGCAAAGTATGTATTGGGAAACGCCAAAAATATGTGGAGATGTTTCGAGTAAGTAATATAAATGGCAAATCCCAAAATGCCGACAATGTGAAACCACCAGGCAAAGCGTTCGATGAAAATAAGTGCCGGGGTGTTGAGGGGTTCAAGTGTTGAGGTTAAAGAGGAGCTGAAAAATAAAATTCCAGTTGCCGTGTAATGATCATCGCGGGTTTGCAAAACCTGGTCGCTGGCATTCATGGTGAGGATGGCCGTCATCAAAATAATTTCGGTTATGAGGATGAGGTTGGCATCCAAGCGAGGCCATCGAGTCATTTCAGCCGACCAGAAGCGGGGAACTTTCAGCACATTTCTCCTTACCAGAAAAAATACACAAGCCAATAGCACGGCTACGGCAAGAAATTCAAAAACATTCATCAGCACATTGTAAAAGCTGCCGAGGTAGGGGGCAAAGATTCGGTGTGTGCCCAGCAAGCCATCGATAACAAACTCAAGCACCTCTAAGTTGATGACCAAAAATCCGACATAAATAAAAAAATGAAGGACAGCGGGAACAAACCGCTTGAACATTTTCTTTTGACCAAAAGCCACCAAGAGCATGTTGCTTAGGCGATTGGAAAAGTGGTCGTTGATTTCGTTCGGCTTGCCAAGGTTTATGTTGGCCCGTATGCGCAGCACCCGCTTGCGGATGAAGTAAGCCGCCACACTTAGCGTGATAAGGAACAGGATTTGTTGCAGATAGTGCATGCCTATAAAAGAATTTGACGGGAATTTAGTTTACCGCACTGTTTGAACCTATAATTTGGGCCTCAAAACCTTAAAGTTTTAAAGTCCGTTTGCTGCAAACCTAAATTTCCATAGTTTTGTGCCCCTGTTTAAACATAAACGGGTGTTAAAGCCTGGTGACGTAGCTCATCCCGATCGCTATCGGGAGGTAGAGCAGGAAGTGATTTGGTGACGTAGCTCAGTTGGTAGAGCAAAGGACTGAAAATCCTTGTGTCGGGGGTTCAATTCCCTCCGTCACCACAGAAAAGCCTCAGATATTCTGGGGCTTTTTCTTTGAGTGCTTTGCGCCAACCAGAATGCTGACCGGAGCGTCACCACTTTTTTTACGTTATGAACCTCTACGTTTAGATATTACAAAGCCGGGTAAATGATTCTTTTTATAAGGGGTCAACGAATAATCTCTTACGAAGATTTGAAGAGCACAACAATGGAAATGAGATTGCCACAAGCAGGTATTTGCCGTGGGACTTGGTTTGGTACACCAAGAAACCTGACCGCGCTAAAGCATACCGATTGGAAATGAAATTGAAAAACCTGTCTGTGAAAAAAACGATTGATTTCATCTTTAAGTATCCAGTTGAAAATCTGTATGGGGGCCCTGACGTGGCGCCTTTGCGCCAGTCAGGATGCTGACCGGAGCGTCAGCATTCAATTCCCTCCGTCACCACAGAAAAAGACGGGAGTTTTAGGTTTACCGCCAAGTATCAAATTCAGAAGCCGTCCTCTTTATTGGGGGACGGCTTCTTTTTTATCATTTATTTATTTCGAAATCAAATCTTCTTCACCTCGCGGGTTTCGTAGCTCTCGATCACATCACCGACTTCAATGTCATTGAGGTTTTTGATGCTCACCCCACAATCAAAACCTGAGCGCACTTCGGCTGCATCGTCTTTGAAGCGTTTGAGGGCCGTCATTTCTCCTGAGTAAACCACAATTCCCTGGCGGATCAACCGTATCGGGTTGCTGCGCTTCAGATAACCATCGGTGACCATGCATCCGGCCACGGTTCCAATTTTTGAAATCTTGAATACTTCGCGCACTTCGGCATTGCCCACAATCACTTCTTCCATCTCCTTCTCGAGCATGCCTTCCATAGCAGCTTTGATTTCGTTGATGGCATCGTAAATGATCGAATACAAACGTATCTCTATCTCCTCATTTTCAGCAAGCCTGCGTGCGGATGGCGATGGCCTTACCTGGAAACCAAGAATGATGGCATCGGAAGCGGAGGCCAGCAACACATCGGATTCGGAAATCTGGCCAACACCTTTATGGATAATGCTAACAGCTACTTTCTCGGTGGTGAGTTTCAACAAGGAGTCTGACAAGGCTTCTACCGATCCGTCCACATCGCCTTTTACGATCACGTTCAATTGCTTGAATGAACCGATGGCCAAACGTCTGCCAATTTCATCCAGCGTAATATGTTTCTTGGTGCGGATGCTTTGTTCGCGGATGATCTGGCCGCGCTTGTTGGCCAATTCCCTCGCCTCGCGGTCGCTCTCCATCACCTGGAATTTTTCACCTGCTTGGGGTGCGCCATCCAACCCCAACACCTGCACGGGCGTAGAAGGTCCTGCTTCAGCTACTTTGGTTCCGGTGTCATCAAACATGGCTTTCACGCGGCCATAGTTTGACCCTGCCACCATTACATCGCCAACTTTTAAAGTTCCGGCCTGCACCATCAGTGTGGTAACATAACCACGTCCTTTATCTAAAGAGGCTTCTATGATCGATCCTGCTGCGGGTTTGTCGGGGTTCGCTTTCAGGTTCAACAGCTCCGACTCCAACAAAACTTTTTCAAGAAGATCCTCAATGCCCAGGCCATTCTTTGCCGATATGGCTTGCGCCTGATATTTTCCTCCCCAATCCTCAACCAAGATATTTATTTTTGAAAGGGAGTCTTTTACTTTTTCGATGTTGGCCCCCACTTTATCAATTTTGTTGATGGCAATGATGATGGGCACACCGGCAACCTGCGCATGGTTGATTGCCTCTTTGGTTTGTGGCATCACGTCATCATCGGCAGCCACAACAATAATGGCAATGTCAGTAAGTTTTGCACCGCGCGCACGCATGGCAGTAAATGCCTCGTGACCGGGCGTGTCGAGGAACGCAATTTTGTTTCCGCTTTTGGTGGTTACCGAATAGGCTCCAATGTGCTGGGTGATCCCTCCCGCCTCAGAAGCCGTGACTTTTGTGTTTCGGATATAATCGAGCAACGAAGTTTTACCGTGATCCACGTGGCCCATGATGGTAACAATGGGTGCTCTTTCTTTCAGGTCTTCTGCTGCGTCTTTAACTTGTTCTTCCAATTGCTCCTCTTCGGTAGATGACGTGAACTGCACCTCGTATCCAAACTCATCGGCAATGACGGTGATGGCTTCGGCATCCAAACGCTGGTTGATGGAAACGAACATACCCAAACCCATGCAGGTGGAGATTACATCGTTTACGGAAACGTTCATCATCGAAGCCAAGTCGTTAGCAGAAATGAACTCTGTTAACTTTAATGTTTTTGACGAC
Organism: Cytophagales bacterium; assembly: GCA_031422215.1. Lineage (GTDB taxonomy): Bacteria > Bacteroidota > Bacteroidia > Cytophagales > Cyclobacteriaceae > ELB16-189. The sequence goes on from JANOQB010000229.1 coordinate 10,760, forward strand.
TCTTGCTCTTGCAACAAGCGTACTTCTTCCGCTTCCGAAACTGCCTGGCGTTTTTCTTTTCTGTATTTGGCTCCCGTTGTTTTTTTCTGTCCACCACTTAGCTTGGCCAACGTGGCCCGTATCTGATCTTGTATTTCTTTATCAGTAGGCTCTGGTTTTGGCTGACGGGTAAAAGGTTTTGCTGGCTGGCGGTGCGGGCCACCCGTGCCAGTGGATGGTGCAGGTCTTGCCCCTTTCTGATCGTTGAAATTGGGAAGGCGCTTGCGTGGTCTTTTTTGAGCTGCTGCTTTGCTCAGGTCGGATGAAGCTACGGGTTGCTCTTTTTTCTTTTCGGCAGGCAGTTCTATTCTGTCAACCACTTTAAGCCCCTGCAATTTTCCGGCTTTTGCTTTGATCAATTCAAGCTCAAGTTCTACAGGAGGTTGCTGCACTATTACTTTCTCTTCAATTATTTCGGGCTTATCGAAAAGAGTGGGTTGATTATCTATTTCCTTTTCTTTGGTCTTGGGTTTCTTCTTTTCTTTCTCCAGCTCGATTTTGCCAAGTACTTTAAAGCCTTCCAGCTTTGGTTTTTCCGGTTCGGCCCTCTCCGTCTTAGGTTCTTCTTTTGCTTTTAAGATTTCTTTAGAGCCCAGGTTTTTTATCAGGATGCTTTCTTCATCTTCGACCTTCTTGCGGTGAACTTCCGGTTCGGATTTGGCAGGAACAACTTCTACGTGTTTTGTTCCGATGGTAAGCCCCGATGCCTCCGCCTTTTCAGACGCAGAGGCGGCATACTCCTTCGAAAGCATGGCGAATTGCTCAGGCGTAAGTTTTGCGTTCGGGTTGTTTTCAACATTAAATCCCTTTTTGGCCAGGAAATCAAGAATGGTGTTGTGGCCCACATTGAGTTTGCGGGATGCTTGTCCTAACCGTATCAACTTTTCCTCTGCCATGCCCAAATATCGCTATTTAAATTATTTTACTTTGATTTTATTACCGTAAACGCCTATTCAAACTCCTTCTTGAGCACGTTCAATACCCCTTCCACAGTTTCTTCTTCCAGGTCGGTCCTGCGCACAAGTTCTTCTTTGCTGAGGTTGAGCACGCTCTTGGCACTGTCCAAACCGATGCGTTTCAATTCATCGATCACCCAGCTTTCAATCTCATCGCTGAATTCGTCAAGGTCAACATCTTCCTCCTGCAGTTCGTCTGTTTCCCTGAACACATCAATCTCCATGGCCACTAACCTGCTGGCCAATTTTATGTTCAATCCTCCTTTGCCAATGGCCAAAGAAACCTGATCGGGTTTTAAGTAAACGGCCACGCGGCTATTTTCTTTATCAATCTTTATGCTCACCACTTTTGCCGGGCTCAGCGCACGCTGAATGTAAAGCTCCAGGTTTTCGGTGTAGTTGATCACATCGATGTTTTCGTTTTGCAGTTCGCGAACGATGGCGTGAATGCGGGAACCCTTCATGCCCACGCAAGCGCCCACCGGGTCAATGCGGTCGTCATACGACTCCACCGCCACCTTGGCTCTTTCCCCTGGCTCACGCACAACTTTTTTTATGGTGATCAATCCATCATATACTTCTGGCACTTCTTGCTCAAACAGGCGCTCGAGAAAAGCGGGCGAGGTGCGCGACAAAATAATTTTGGGGCTGCCATTTACCATCTCCACTTTATGCACTACCGATTTCACGTTTTCACCTTTGCGGTAGCGGTCTTTAGATATTTGCTCCCCGCGAGGGATAGAAACTTCATTGCCTTCCGAGTCGATCAAGAGCACTTCGCGGCTCAACACCTGATATACTTCTCCGGTGATGATTTCACCAACAATGTCTTTATACTTTTGATAGAGGATATCTTTTTCAAGATCTTTCACCTTTTGCATCAATGTTTGGCGCGCGGTGGTGACTGCCCTGCGGCCAAAGTCTTCCAGGTGGATTTCCTCGGCTACTTCTTCGCCCACTTCAAAATCAGGTTCAATTTTTTGAGCCTCCGTCAAACTGATTTTATCGTGCTCCCAAATGTCTTCCGAATCATCTTCCACGATTTCGCGAAAGCGCCAGATTTCAAGGTCGCCCTTGTCGGCATTGACGATTATATCGAAGTTGTCGTCTTCGATATATTTTTTCTTGATCATGTTGCGAAACACGTCTTCCAGAATCCGGATCATGGTGGGCCGGTCGATGTTTTTTTGTTTGGCGAAATCGGCAAACGATTCAATAAGGGTTGATGCATCCATAGCTGTCACTATTTAAAAGAAACTATTATAATTGCTTTTTCTATTTCACTAAAAGGTATTTCTGTCTGCGTAAATTCTTTTTTCTTTCCCTTTTCCTTCAATTCTGTTTCCATCAGAATCCTTTCATCGGAAGTTTCTTTTAATAAACCTACTACGATGACTTTATCTTTCCGGTGAACTTTCAGTTCGCGCCCCACATTCTTGGCAAACTGTCTTTTTAATTTCAGCGGTTGGTCCAAACCCGGGGTTCCTACCTCCAGCGTGTAATTGTCTTTGATCAAA
>JANOQB010000230.1:0-4731 GCA_031422215.1 Cytophagales bacterium
CAATTCTTTTAGCTCATCCGGTGAATTCACGGGCTGATATCCGGTATAATCCGAATAGGGTGTTCCGTTTGAATTGGGATGCGCTCCATATTGATTTGAGCCATCATTTTTTCTTCCCACTATCACCGCGCGCGCGGCAAGGTTTCCCATCCCCACAGCACTGGAAGGATCGAGGGATTTATTTTCCGGATCGTATCCCAACTCTCTCATAAAATTTTTCAACAGGACGGAATCGGAAAAGTAATACTCCATCAATGTGTTGTAGGCTGCGTATGATATTGCCGTCTCTTTATTTTTTTCAGAATGTTCTTTCTCCGGTCTTCTTTCAGCCTTCAAAAATAATGTCATCGCATGTTGATCATAACGGCTCCAGGCGTCAAACACTGCTGTCCATACCAAACCAAGTATCCTGGATGTAACGGTGGGTCGTGGCTTGAAGCGTTCGGTATCGTTGGCAGTTGCCTCCAGCGAAATTTTCCCCCACTTATAGGCGATGTTGTCAGCTCCTTTCTTTTCAGGAACTTCCAGTGGTTGCTGCTTGCAGGCAACTAGAAGCAATAAAATCAGAATGAAGATGCGCATATAAAAAATAAAAGAGTTTTCAATCTTAGTGAAAATTTCAAGATAAACTTCCACACTTCTGGTTTAAAAATCTTGGGCGGCCTGGCGAGACGCCATCGGGCTGTTTGTTACAAGTCCGCCCACCGCACAACCCAACACACTTCGGGCTTTCCACTTTCATCCCTGGCCGATTCTCCACTTGATAATTTAAGTGTAGCGATAAAGGAATTTAGTGACAAAAAAATAAATCCAGCAGAGCGGAATTCATTTACCTTGAAACTCAACCCCAACCTCAAAACCTGATTAGCATATCAAAATAAGGCAGGGTTGAATAAGATGTGTTGCCCAACCTAGTACAAAACAAATTATAATATGACGCTCAACCTCATTACCTTATTCTGATTGCCCAAAATAAGGTAATAAGGTTTGACTTTCTCTGTGATTTCTCCTCTACTAAGGTTGGGCAAGCGATGAAGGCGCGTCCCTTTTTTTCTGTGGTTTTAAATTGTGCATTAGTGCAATTTGTCATTCACCCAAAAAAATGCACACTACTCACAAAAAATCTTTTTGCTTACCTTGTGGGCATGGACAAAAGAACTTTTTTGAAAAGCACTGCCACTCTGGGGTTGGCTGGCCTTGCCCCACTTGATGCGCTTAGCCATTGGATTGATAGCCACGCTCACAAATCGCCCAATGCATTGGCCGAAGACGAAACTTTTTGGGAGGGGATACGACAAGGGTATCTTCTAAAACCAGAATACATCAATCTTGAAAACGGCTATTACTGTTTTCTTCCTGAAGAAACATTGGAGAACTATATCCAGCACATTCGCGAAATAAATTACCAAGGGTCATACTACATGCGCACTGTGCAGTGGGACAATAAGAATGCAATGTCTTCAAAGTTGGCCAGCATCGCAGGTTGCTCTCCGGAGGAGTTGATCATCACCCGCAACACAACCGAATCGCTCGATATGGTGATTGGCGGTATGCACTGGAAGGCTGGCGATGAAGCCGTGATGGCAGAGCAGGATTATGGAGCCATGCTGGATATGTTCAAGTTGGTAGCCAAACGGTATGGCGTTGTCAATAAAATAGTATCTGTACCCAATCACCCTTCCTCCGATGAAGAGATCGTGAACTTGTATGCCAGCGCAATCACATCAAAAACAAAACTGTTGATGGTGTGCCACATGATCAATATAACCGGACAGATTTTGCCAGTGAGAAAAATTTGTGACATGGCGCATAGTAAAGGTGTGCAAGTTATGGTGGATGGCGCTCATGCGTTCGCACACATCAAGTATTCAATTTCCGAACTGAATTGTGATTACTATGGAGCAAGTCTGCATAAATGGCTAAGTGTTCCATTAGGCGCGGGGATGCTTTATGTAAAGAAAGAAAACATTACGAAGGTGTGGCCTCTGTTGGGAGAAGAAGGCAGAAAAGAAGACGACATACTTCGGCTAAATCATATCGGCACGCATCCGGTGGCTACGGACTTGGCCATTGCCAATGCCGTTGAGTACTATCAAAAAATTGGTGCGGAAAGAAAAGAAGCCCGGCTTCGTTACTTGCAAAAGTACTGGACCGATAAAGTACGGCCGATGGCGCATGTGATTTTAAATACGCCTGCCGACCCGGCACGATCTTGCGGCATCGCCAATGTGGGAGTTCAAAAAATGAAACCTGCCGAGCTTGCCAAAGTACTTATGGACAAATATAAAATCTGGACCGTGGCCATTGATGGAGCAAATGTTCATGGATGCCGCATCACACCAAATATTTATACCACACCAGAGGAGCTGGATATGTTTGTTAGGGCATTGAGTGAACTTGCCTGAATGACTCCACGCATGCTGACTTTGGCCTCCATGAAATCTATAAAGTGCGAGCTCCCCAAGCTGTCAAAGTAAAGAGATTGCATGTTTTAAGTACCTATCTCACTCGATTGCACCACCCTATTCACAAATAATTTTCAAATAATTTTTGATATGGCGCGTATTTGATACTTTTGTCTATTAATTCTATGGAGTTAGTGGTTTTAATGACAACAGAATATAATTGTCTTCACTTAATTTGATAAACCGGGTTCAATGAGCACTTACAACTTTGATTACTTAGACCAACTCGAGTCGGAAGCAATACATATTTTTCGTGAAGTCGCTGGTCAGTTCGAGCGGCCCGCGCTGTTGTTCTCTGGCGGAAAGGATTCTATCACACTCGTGCGCCTTGCCGAAAAAGCATTTCGTCCGGGGCGGTTTCCATTTCCATTAGTGCACATCGACACAGGACACAATTTTCAGGAAGCACTCGATTACCGCGATCGTCTTGTTGAAACATTGGGAGAGAAGTTGATCGTGGGCAGCGTGGAGCAAACCATCAAAACTAAAAACCTGACCGAGCCCAAAGGAAAGTTTGCCAGCCGTAATGCATTACAAACATTTACTTTATTAGATACCATTGAAGAATTTAAATTCGATGCTTGCATAGGCGGTGCCAGGCGTGACGAAGAAAAAGCCCGTGCCAAAGAAAGGATTTTTTCGGTGCGCAATGAATTTGGACAATGGGATCCCAAACTTCAACGACCGGAATTGTGGAACACCTACAACGGTCGCATCCACAAAGGGGAAAACGTGCGTGTGTTTCCCATCAGCAACTGGACCGAACTCGATGTTTGGAATTATATCAAACGGGAAAAAATCGAATTGCCCTCCATTTATTTTTCGCATGAGCGCGAATGTTTGGAATACGAAGGCCAGTTGGTAGCGGTTTCTCCTTTCATCCAGGTAGAGGAAGGCGACAAAATTTCAAGGAAGCACGTGCGCTACCGCACCGTGGGCGACATGAGTTGCACGGCTGCGGTCGAGTCCACCGCTTCCACCATTGACGACATCATCAGCGAGATCATCGCCACCAAAACCAGCGAGCGTGGCGAAACGCGCATTGATGATAAAGTGTCGGAGGCCGCCATGGAAGACAGAAAGAAAAATGGATACTTCTGAAAAATTGAAAGTTGACAAAATCACAATTGACCATGAGGTATGCTCTTTCAAATTGTCAATTGCCCATCGTCAACTGTCAATTTTGAAATGACTGATCACAATATAAATTAAAATCATAAATGGATTTATTACGGTTTATTACAGCAGGCAGTGTGGACGATGGCAAGAGCACGCTCATCGGCAGGTTGTTGTTCGACAGCAAGTCGATCATGATCGATCAGTTGGAAGCCATTGAGCGGCAAACCAAAAACAGGGAAGAAGGTGAAATTGATTTGGCACTGCTCACGGATGGGTTACGTGCGGAACGTGAACAGGGAATAACAATTGATGTCGCCTACAAATATTTCACTACGCCCAAACGTAAATTCATTATTGCCGATGCCCCCGGTCATATTCAATACACGCGCAACATGGTTACGGGCGCTTCGAACGCAGACCTGGCCATCATCCTCATCGATGCGCGAAAGGGTGTCGTGGAGCAAACCATGCGGCACTCCATCATCGCTTCATTGCTGGCCATACCGCACGTGATTGTCGCCATCAATAAAATGGATTTGGTTGGCTACTCGCACGATGTGTTTACCAACATCGTAATTGATTATGCAAAAACTGCGCAGTCGCTGGGACTCAAGGAGGTAATCTATATTCCCATCAGTGCCCTTAACGGGGACAACATTGTTGACAAATCGGATCTGATACCGTGGTACGAAGGCGAGTCGCTTCTTCACTATCTGGAAAACGTAAAAATCCAAAACGATGTAAACCTCACCGATGCACGCCTTCCCATTCAATATGTGATAAGGCCACAGCGTGAAGGCTTTCATGACTACCGCGGATATGCGGGCAAAATAAATAGCGGCATTTACAGGAAGGGTGATCGGATAACCGTGCTACCGTCCGGGTTGGAAAGTAAAATCAAAGCCATTGAAATAGGTGGAAAAGAAATTGACGAAGCGTTTGCTCCGCAAAGTGTGGTAATGCACTTAGAAGATGACATTGACATCGGGCGTGGAGATGTGATCGTAAAATCGGACAACCAGCCCACGGTGTCGCAGGACATTGAAGTGTTGCTCTGCTGGATGGATTCAAAGCCGTTGAAGCCAGGAAGCAAGTATTTATTTCAGGTGAATAGCCGTGTTGTAAAAAGTGTTGTAAAAAATATCGA
>JANOQB010000231.1:0-10615 GCA_031422215.1 Cytophagales bacterium
CGTGACTTTACCAATTCTTTTATAGACATATCTAAGTTATAGGATTTAAAGCAGGGCATGCATAAATCCATGTGGGTTTTAAAATAGGTCTGTTGTTCTGCGGTAGCTTCCCCATCCAGTATCAATTGGAGCATTTCCATGCAGGTAGGTTTATTTCCACTGGCAATAATGAAGGGATTGGAGTGTGGTGTCATAGGCTATTCATTTTTGTACCCCATTGATTTTGCATAGAGGGCAAGTTTTTCTTTCAGCAAATTTCTGGCGCGGTGCAGTCTGCTTCGCACCGTGCCGATTGGTATATCTAAGATCTTTGCCATTTCTTCGTACTTAAATCCCTCCAAGTCGCACAAAATAATAACGGTGCGAAAATCCACATCCAATGAATTGAGTGCATTGGAAATTTCATCCCCGATCATGTCTTTCAAGGACTCTACTCTCAGATCGGGTGTAATCTGCCTGTCCACATCCTCTGAGTTGTAGTAAGTCTCCACCTCCTGATAATCTACCTTGGCCGGTTCTTTGGTCTTCTTGCGGTAGTCGTTGATGAAACTGTTTTTCAAAATTCGAAACAGCCATGCCTTTGCATTAGTTCCTTTTTGAAAAGATTCTATGAAGCGATAGGCCTTCAGGTAGGTGTCTTGCACCAGGTCTTTGGCATCGTCCTGATCTAAGGTGAGGCGATACCCAAAGTTGTACATGGATTTTATGTGGGGAAGAAATTCGTTGTTGAAGATTTCATTCTTCTCCTTTTCTGAATAATGTTGTTGGGGCGTATCTTCCATGTTGCGAGGGCAAAAATAGCAAAGAAGGTCCATACTTCTATGCCTTGACGCTTACACGATTTTGTAGTTTTTGTATTCGCCTATGCGGTAGCCAATCAACCGGCTGATCAATCGCTTAACCTTTTCTTTAATTGAATACTTGTTCTTTGAAAGATCATGATCGAATTTCCAATTTTTGCTTTTAATCCTCTCCATCATTACCTGTGGGTGGGTTTCATCGAACAACACCAGTGAATCTATTTTTGAGAAATCAAAACTATCTGCTTTCGCGATATGCTCTTCGATCCATTGATCGTTAAAGTAAAACCGGTTCCATTCCTTTCGTTTGTTTTGCATGGTGCGCGGGTCTTTTACCCAACCGTAATGATACAGGGTGGCATCAATCAATTTTACATTTAGCTTTTTGTTGGGTTTTTTTCGGAACCCCTGGGCATCTTTATATGAAAAAATATTTTTATCGTTTCGAACAATTCTTATTTCTCTCCTGTACCAGCCCCACGATTCTCCAACGTAATCATACGAACCATAGAAGTGTTTGTAATTAAAAAGCAATCCGTCCACGTTCTGATCTTCCATGTGCCGCTGCATGGCATTCCTTACTTCTTCATGATATTTTTCGTGGAGTACTTCGTCTGCTTGGATGTAAAAACACCAATCGGCATCGGGTGAAACAGCCCGAAAAGCCTTATCGGTTTCCAACGCAAACGTCCGTCCTCCACCACGAAGAGTATCATCCCACACGGTTTCTATAATTCGTATTTTGTTGGATGCCATCCCTTTTATTAAATCAAGAGTTGCATCTTCCGATATTCCAACGGCCACTATAAACTCATCGCAGAGGGGCAATATGGAAGATATTGCTTCAACAATGGGATAGTCGTACTTAATTGCATTTCTTACAATGGTGAAGCCGGTGACTTTCATCTTAATGACAATAGATCCATTGCAAAGGAATGCCTTAGAGTCAAACATTAATAGTGAATTTTCAAAAAATAGATTTAATTGCCTCCATTACCCAACCAATCAAATGACTTTAAGTCCGCAAGTTTGCAGAATATGTGGAGCAATTAATAAATCAACTGATTTTTATGAAGTAAAGGAAATGATGTTTGGGCTCAACGACTCTTTCTTATACTTTCAATGTAATGAGTGCGATTGCCTTCAGATAACGGAGATTCCGGCAATTATCTCCAAATATTATCCATCCGGTTATTATAGCTTCGGCACTTATGCCGGAGAACGGTTCAAGGGTATGGGCAGCTATTTGTATAAAGTCCGAAATAGAGCTTCACTTTTTCGGACAGGGCTATTTCAAAAAATATTGCATTTCATCAACCCTATTTCGAAATGGGATACTTTTCAAAATCTTGGCATCAATATTCAAAGCCGAATCTTAGATGTGGGTTGTGGCAATGGTGACATGTTCCTTTATCCCTTACGGGAAATTGGTTTTAAAAGTTTGACCGGTTGTGATCCGTTTATAGCTGAAACCATTCATTACCCAAATGGGTTAACCGTGTTCAAGCGCGACATTTTTGAGATGACGGGCCAGTGGGATATTATTCTATTCAATCATTCTTTTGAGCACGTTGCCAATCCAGAGGAAAATCTAAAGAAAGTCTATGAGCTTCTATCCCCAACTGGTTGTTGCATCCTAAGAATTCCTACTGTTCCTTGTTTTGCTTGGAGCAAATACAAAACCAACTGGGTGCAATTGGATGCGCCCCGTCATTATTTTCTACATTCACCAAGGAGCATTCAACTAATGGCTGAAAGAAGAGGACTTATTTTAGATAGGGTAATTTATGACTCCACGTTCTTTCAGTTTACCGGAAGCGAATCGTATTTAAAAAATATTTCACTCGTAAGGCAAAAGGAAAAAAAACATCAGGGTTTCTTCAGCAGAAAAATTGATAAGATGAGGTTCGAAAGAATGGCAAAAAACTTGAACCGTGAGAACCAAGGTGATCAGGCTGCATTTTATTTACGAAAGAAATCTATCTAAGCTTGGTAATTAACTTGTGCTTTAACTCTTGCCTAAGTTCCTTCATGATTTCTTCAATTGAGCGGATAGAAGAGAAGGTTTCAAAATTTCCTACTTTGGATTTTTCAATTTGTGCTCTTTTTGATAAAAATTGAAAGAAGGCCGTGTGGTATTTCCAGTCAAGTATTATACCTCGAATCATTAATGTTATAAATAGTTTTATGCTCCAGGTCACCTTTGAAAAACTGGATAAATGGATGTCATGAAGGATAAGTTTATTTCTGTTGCTTACTATCCAAACATGTTTCTTAACATGATACTTTTTTATAGTGGCCGATGCCGGATGGCGGCAAATTGCATCATGCTCATAGTAACATTTCCAGCCCGCCCGCCAGGCTCGAATGCACAAATCTAAATCCTCATAATAAAACGGGGCATATATTTCATCAAACCCGTTTAGCTGAACTAGTTTCATTCGATCCATCAGCGCATTGGCACCTGATAAGTAGAGTGAAGGCACTTTAAAATCACCAGGCTCTTCAATGAAAAAATTGTAAGGATCAATTTTCTTAGAGGCCCTTTGCCTTGGAAACTTTGCCCCCTCTTGTATCCTTTCATCACCCAATCCAATTGTCCGGCCCACTACACCAAAAACATTCGCATCATCAAAATACCTTATCAATAAAAAAAAATATTCCCGCGTCAATTCAACATCACTGTTTAAGGCAAACACTAAATCTTTTGTTGCGCGTTGTATCCCCTTATTTATGGTGGGCGAAAAGCCCTGATTCACTTCGTTCACTAAAATGACTACAAGCGGAAAATTAGCTTTGATAAACGAAACAGAGTCATCCGTGGAGGCATCATCAACAATTATAACTTCGTGTTCAAGGTTTGCGGCATGTAGGGCTGCATACACGGTAGGTAGGTTCCTTTCAATAAGATGCTTTCCGTTAAAGTTGGGGATTACAACAGAAATGTTTTTTTTCATTCTTTAAAATCTCAGAGGGAGTTCACCGCAACCCTCACCTCGCTGAATTTCTTACTATAAAACCCTTCGATTTTTTTCTTTACCTGTTCTACCGTAATGGCCTTCATGCAAGCACACAGCAAACTGTTTTTGCATTGGTTGCATTCTTTGTTGTTGACCAAGTAATTGGCTCTCTTCCCTATGGGGCCCCACCTGCCCGGATGGATCGGCTTAATGGGTGGATATAGCCCAACTGCGTATTTTCCCAATGCAGAAGCGAGGTGTAAAACTCCTGTGCCGGAGGCCACAAGCCCATCTGCCTGGTTGATGAACGAGGTGAGTTCGTTCAAATTTAATTTTCCCATCAGGTTGGTTACACCGGGTGTCGTCAGCAACTGTGGCATTTCATTTTGAATAAGGGTTTCTTCCTCTTTCAATCCCGTAATGAAAATAGCAACCCCATCCTGCGACAGTTGCTTGGCCAACTGAAAATAATTTTCAAGGCCCCATTCCCTTCCATGGCCTTTTGATTTTGGGTGAATGATGAGGTTGAATTTATCTTTATTAAGAAGCGATGAAAAATCCCTTTCTGAACTATGCAATCCATAAAACGGGATCAATTCGTTGATGCTGATTTCCCCGTTCAGCTTAAAGGGTTTTAACAATTTAAAATTCAGCTGTGCTTCGTGAAGGCTTGATCGCAAACGGCTAAAGTCAACCAGGTGATTGCAGTACAACCAATTGTACCAACGATGGGCCGTGGATACTCTCCTCTTTATGCCAACCTGTTTGGAAATTTTTGCCAACTGCTTATCGGGAAATACAAAAATGATTGTGTCGGCCCTTGTCATGGCAAGCAAATTTGGATCTTTGATTACTTCATCCCTGTCTAAAAATTGATCTACAAAAACGCTGCTGCTGATGATAGGCTGGGTATATCTCCTTCCTATGAAAGTGATTTTCAAATCGGGCACTACCGATTTTAGATATCCTGCCAACGGCAAGGTGAGGATAACATCACCCAGGTTGTCGGTTCGGGTAATAACAAGCCTCTTGCCCAAAGCCTGTTTATGGTTTGCCTCGTGCAGTTTGGCATACTTGTAAAACACGTGATTGCTCACGGCCATGGCCACCATCAGGCCCTCAAAGCCATCCAGAAAACCGCGCTTAAAAATGTAGCTCTTAAAAAAAGCAAATGTTGAGTGGCCGATTATCCGCACTATAGAGCTTGGTCTGCGGCCTGCATTTTCTATCGCAAAAATTTCGGAGTACTTCTGTATTTTGGACAATGTCTCTGCCGAATCAACATAGGCGCGGTGCAGCAAATCTCCTTTCAGGTGCATCACTTTCACTCCTCTTTTCAAGATTACTTTGTCGTGGGGGTTTTCACCGCCCCATAATCCTTTTCTTCTGTTCCAAAGGCGGATCTTCTGATCGGGATACCAATTGCCATGACGTATCCATTTGCCACCGTAATTGGAAAGCCTGTTCATCCGGTAAGCGTCAAAGAGACAATTCTCCTTTACTTCCAAAATGGACTTGGTCAGTTCTTCGGAGAGGTATTCATCGGCATCCAAGGAGAGGACGACATCATACGTAGCCTGAGTAATGGCAAAGTTTTTCTGATCGATATGATTGTGGAAAACATTCTTCACCACACGGGCACCTTTTTCAATACTTATATCTACGGTGCGATCGGTGGAATAGGAATCGATCACAACTATTTCATCGGCCACAGGAACAATAGAATCAATACAGCGCGCAATATTGCGTTCTTCGTTTTGAGTAATGATGACTACGCTGATCTTTATCATTCTATCCCTAAATCAACCCCAAATTTCCGTTTAATTATTATTCTTACCAAAAGTGGATTTTTAAGGATCAAAGCGGTTCATTTCAAATCAAGACCTCCAAGTTTTAAAAACCTTGGGGGTCTTGCTGAAATGGTGCGTCATTTTGAAATGCAACTCCGCAGATAGAATACATCAATAAAAATCGGTTAAATTGCACTGTCACTTAAAAACACAACTATGAAAAATAAATTGCTGCTACTCTTGTTTTCAATTCTTTCCGTTTCTGCCTTTGCCCAGGACGATCTCGATCAATTGCTAAAAGGCGGAAAGGCAGATGCCAACAAACTGATTGAAGGTTATACTTCACCCTTTCTTAAAGTGTTTGGGTATGGTTTGAACCAGGGCTGGTACAACACGGCCAAGAACCACAAAACATTAGGAATTGATCTTACCGTTTCGGTCTCGGCAGTGTACGTTCCAAATTCCGATCTGTTCTATACGGTAAACAACAGCCAGTTAACAACTGTAAAGTTAGAGAATACAGGAACTGCGCCTGTGAGTGCGACCGGTTCGGGAAATGTGCCTACTCTCTTTGGCTCTCCAACAACTCCAACCTATAGAATTGTAAATGGCAATGCCGCTTTTCAAGGCCCCGGTGGAAGCATCGACTTAAAGAAAGAATTAGGCGTACAAGCCTTGCCCGTTCCCATTGCCAACCTTGGAATTGGTTTGCCAAAAGGTATCGATTTGAAATTCCGGTTCGTGCCACAAATTGACTTTGGAGATGGCAAATTCAAACTTTTTGGTGTGGGCGTTATGCACGACATCAAGCAGTACATTCCTGGAGTGAAATCATTACCCTTCGACCTCGCGGCATTTGTGGGGTACACCAATATGAAATTGACAGTGGATTTGGATGCTGCAAATCCAGATCAGCAAGGTGTATTTGAAACCTCCGCTACTACTATTCAGGGACTGATTTCAAAAAAGGTTTCTGTGCTCACGGTATATGGTGGGCTGGGCTATAACATTGCCAACACCAAACTCGGAATAAAAGGTGCCTTTGATATGGATTCAAATGGCTCTAAAGAAACGATAGACCCTGTAAGCGTGAAAGCTGATGCCAATGGCCCGCGCATGACGGCCGGCATGAGGTTAAAATTAGCTGTTTTTACTTTTCATGGTGATTACACTATTCAGAAATATAGTGCGCTTACCGTAGGCTTTGGTATAGCGGTGAGATAAAAATTGGATACTGGATTCTTGATGCTAGCTAGCTCCCAGAATCAAGAATCCAGTTCTACCACCCTTCTTTGATCACCGCGCATATATACTGCACATTTTCTTTTGTTATTTTTGTGTGGAGCGGAAGCACAATATAATTTTCCTCCACGGCATCCATGTTGGGCAGGTCGTCCCTGCGGCCTCCTAAAATACTGTACCGGTCGTTGCGATAATGCACCTGCCCCGATTCAATTTTATTTTCCCTTAGTTTTTTCATAAAGCCGGTGCGGTCTTTTTCTACCAAAGCCGTGCACAGCCAGGCCGCATGAGTACGGTCAACAGAATTGGCACCAATCAATTTAATTCCTTTGGCTCCTTTAAGGCCCTTCTTATATTCTTCAAACAAACCCTGGCGGTATGCCAAGGTTTTATCAAATTCATGGAGTGCGGCAAGCCCCATGGCAGCGGCTATGTCGGTCATTTGGTATTTGTACCCCACTTCCCAAATGTCATTTTCCCAGATGCCTTTTTGTTTGTTGGAACGGTCTATGCCAAACCATCGGATACGCTCGGCAGTTGGAACCAGATTTTTATCCTGGATAACCAACATTCCTCCATCGCCCGTGGTGATGTGTTTTATTGCCTGAAAAGAAAAAATAGTGAAGGGAGAAACGGCCCCAATGTTTTTGCCTTTGTAGGTAGCGCCCAACGCGTGTGCAGCATCTTCGATCACGGGTATGTTATATTCCGATGCAATGGCGTACAGTTCGTCCATGTCGCAGGGCAGGCCGCCATAGGGAACGCATATAATGGCTTTTGTTTTTTCATTGATCAAGGTGCGTACATGCTGCACGTTGATGTTCAGGGTTTCGGGGTCCACATCGGCAAAGCGGAATTTTACGCCCATGTATAAAAACGGGATGGTGGTGGCTGTGCAGGTGAACACCGGTGTGATCACCTCGTCACCTTCTTTCAGGCCGGCCAGCAAATAGGAAAGATGGAGTGCATCGGTGCCAGAGCCTACCGCCAACGAAGTTCCTTGTCCGGCAAAGCGTTCGGAAAATTCTTTTTCAAACTGGGCAACGCGCGGCCCCTGCCCTATCCACCGCGAGTGCAGTACTTTGGTCACTTCGTCAATGGCACTTTCGGGCACGTGGGGGTGAAACAAAACGATGCCTTCCGATTCATTCATCACGGGCAACTCGTTCATTGGCTTTTCTCTGTGCAAAGGCTCCATCAAATACCCGTGGATTTATGTAGGGCGCACAAATTTAGACCAAAAAAAGAAAGCTCCTTGTTGGGAGCCTCTTATTAATTGACATGTATAATGAATGGGTTTAAATATTGGGCTGAGGTGTTGTTCTCAAATAAGGCTTCACACGTGTGTGCCCTTTAGGGAATTTGGCCGCGATGTCTTCATCTTTTACGGCTGCCGTTATAATTACGTCTTCGCCTTGAGTCCAGTTGGCCGGGGTTGCCACGCTGTAACCAGCTGTTAATTGCAAACTGTCTATCACGCGGATGATTTCATCAAAATTTCTGCCGGTGGAAGCAGGATAGGTAATGGTGAGCTTAACTTTTTTATCGGGCCCGATCACAAACACCGAGCGCACGGTAAACTTATCGCTTACCTGCGGATGGATCATATCGTACAGATTGGATACTTTGAAATCCGTATCGGCAATGATTGGAAAATTCACATGGGTTTTCTGCGTCTCATTGATATCTCCAATCCATTGTTTGTGTGAGGTGACAGAGTCGGTGCTGAGTGCCAACACCTTTACATTGCGTTTATCAAAATCGGCCCGCAATTTGGCCACAGCCCCAAGTTCGGTCGTACACACCGGTGTAAAATCGGCAGGATGGGAGAACAGAACTCCCCAACTGTTGCCTAGCCATTCATGAAATTTAATAGTGCCCTCCGAGGTTTCTGCTGTGAAATCCGGAGCCAGGTCTCCTAATCGTATTGACATAATATTTATTTTTTTGATTGAGGCACAAATATAAGATAAGTCTATTGATTTAATAGACTAAGTGTGATTTTCAAAAATAACTTTACAATTTATGTGTGATGTACTTCGGCCAGGGATAGTAGAGGAAAGCTCCGCCTTGCGAGAGCCCTCGTTTAATCGGGACCCGAAGTGCGTGGATTTTGTGGGGGGACGGACTTGGAACGGATAGCCCAGTGGCGCCTCACCAGGCCGCCAAATATTTTTTTTCAAACCAGATTACTAACAGATGTTACGCATGAATTGAATTTCAATGTATTGCTTAGTGAACTTCGTGCCTGCCTGACCGGTAGGCAGGCCTTTGAATCTTTGTGGTTCAATTTTTACGCCCTTTAGCTTTGCCGCGAAGGCAATAAGTCACAAAGAAAACATAGAGGGGATTGACACAAAAGGATTGTTGTTATTTTAATGCCTTTTGCCGTTGCATGATCTTGGCAAGTGTGGTGCCTGAAAGGATATTAAGGGTTTCGTCCCGCACACCAATAAAGGCATCGCGTATGCCACAGGTTTTTTCGTCACGGCACTCTTCGCAGGGTTCGTAGTAATTGAGCGAAACACAGGGAAGCATGGCAATGGCTCCATCCATCAGGCGGATAATGTCCATTAAGTTTACATCCTCCGGTTTTTTATAAAGGTAGTAGCCGCCACCCTTTCCTTTTTTGCTGTGAAGTATTTTTGCGTTTCGCAGTTCCAACAGAATGGATTCAAGAAATTTTTTAGGGATGCGTTGCTTTTCGGCTATCTCCTGAATATGCACAGGGCCTTGTTGATGACGCTCGGCCAGATAAACGAGCGCGTGAATGGCATATTTGCATTTCTTTGAAAGCATATTTTTTTCAAGATATACTTTTTATGAATAATTCTAATTTTGTTCTGATTATTACACTACAAAAGCCGAGGTAGCTCAGGGGTAGAGCAGCTGATTCGTAATCAGCAGGTCGTGGGTTCAAATCCCATTCTCGGCTCCATCAAATCAAAATAAATTGATCGTTTCCAAGCCCCGCACCAACACCATCGTTTCGTTCATATTCTTTTTGTTGATCACATTGAGTGTGTTGGTCATGAATGTGATCACGATTTTTAAAGGGGCTGCCTGGTACAATTATCTGATCATTGCAATGCTGGTTCCTATTGCATTGCTGGTCAGTTATCGGATTTTTATCCGTTACAAAACAATCCGCTTGGGAAACAACCAGGTGGAAATCCACTACCCGGTGCTCGGAAGGAGGCATCTTTACTCATTACAGGCGGTGTTAAACTGGCGGGAAAGTATTGTGAAGACGGGAAAAAATTCTGTTTATAAGGAGTTGGAAATTTATTTTGACGACAAGCGGAAATTGAGTTTTGGCCAAAAGGAGCAAACGGAATATGATCGTGTGGTGGCGTATTTAAAGCAAAAGGTGCCAAAGAAAAAGATCGGATAGAGTTGTGCAAGCAGATTGGTAAAGTTTCAAAACCTGTTTACTTTTGCGCCCCACTGTTTTATCTTTCGAAGATTAATTCCGCTTTAAGCGGGAAATTTAAAATGTCTTGCCCAGGTGGTGAACCTGCCGGACAGGCAGGATTGGTGGACACGCTACTTTGAGGGGGTAGTGCCGCAAGGTATGCTGGTTCGAGAAAAGGAGCCAACTTGTTCTTATAAAAAATGGTTTAGGTTTTCATCAGGTGATGAATACAAAAAAAATGTCTTGCCCAGGTGGTGAAATTGGTAGACACGCTACTTTGAGGGGGTAGTGCCGCAAGGTGTGCTGGTTCGAGTCCAGTCGTGCGTACATTTTTTTCGTAAAAAACTATAATTCTGAAAGTTACAAATTTTCACTTAATAGTATCTGACACGGAAATAAATTTTCTTT
>JANOQB010000232.1:0-2469 GCA_031422215.1 Cytophagales bacterium
CCCGTTAAGGTTCTCACCAATCTTTTTTATCGAGATCGCGGGTCGAGTAGAATATTTTCAATAGTGATAAAGGTTGAGCTCCTCGCCCGCGATGACATTTTCAATAATTGGGAGTACATACTACGTAGGATTAATTGACAAACACTACTGGTTACTGCTTACTGCCGACTGCCTACTTTTTATTGTGCCTGCCGAAAATGGTTCCACCCCTGGGCAGTAATTGGTGCGAGGGTTTGCTGCTTTGTTACCATTACGTTTTGATTTGCGTTGGGGTGCATGTGGCCAATGAAATGGATGTCGGGATGATTTTTTACTTTTTCGTAATCGGTTGGAGAAATCGTGAACAACAATTCATAATCTTCACCGCCATTGAGCGCACACGTGATCGGGTCGAGTTTAAATTCGATCGCTGTTTCATACGTGTCGTGATCAATGGGCACTTTATCTTCAAAAATTTTCACACCCAGTGCCGAACTCTTGCTAAGATGCAACAATTCAGATGCGAGGCCATCAGAAATATCGATCATGGAAGTGGGCACACAATTGCGCTCGGCCAGTTCATACACAATGTCCATGCGCGCTTCCGGCTTTAGTTGCCGCCCCACCAAGTATTCATATTTTTCCAGGTCGGGTTGCATCTCAGGGTTTGTAAGAAACACTTGCTTCTCACGTTCAAGCACCTGCAGGCCCATGTAGGCTGCGCCCAAATCGCCAGTCACACAAATAATGTCGTTGGCGTTGGCACCACTTCGCTGTGTCACTTTATTTTTTGCGGCCCTTCCGATCACCGTTATCGAAATGACAAGGCCCGACACCGAAGAAGAAGTATCGCCTCCCACCAGATCAACTTTATAACTTTCGCAGGCAGCACGGATGCCATCGTACAAAGTGTCCACCGCCTCCAAAGAAAACCGGTTGCTGATGGCAAGGCTTATCACAATCTGTTCAGGCTTTGCGTTCATGGCGGCAATGTCCGACACATTTACGGCCACGGCCTTGTAGCCCAGGTGCTGCAACGGCATGTACCCCAAATCGAAATGCACACCTTCCAGCAGCATATCGGTTGACACCAATAAAACTTCTTCACCGGCACTCAACAAGGCAGCATCGTCACCTATGCCTTTTAATGAGGTGGCATTTTGTATCGTGAATTTTTGTTTGATGCGATCGATCAATCCAAACTCTCCCAGGTTGGAGAGTTCTGTCCTTTCTTCATTCATAAAAGATTATTCTTTGAAGGTGCGAAGCTACTGATTTGGGTACATTGATTTGTAAAAATGCCAAAATGCTTGCCACCCGGGTGTCCGCAATTTCCTTAATTAGTCAGGTCAAGACATTTCAATTTAGAACACCCAACACTTTCCATGAACGTCATCGCGGCCACGTTAAAAAGTTTCAATAAAATTCTAAGCCTACATGAGCCGCGATCCCAGTAATCTTGCCGCGGAATGAAAAAAGCCCGGTGAATTTGTCATGCACCCTGCTGCCAACTACTTGCTGCCCTCACCCCTTATACACGATCCTATAAATAACCCCGGCATGGTCGTCCGATACCAACATCGAGCCATCGGGTAAAAACAAAACATCCACGGGGCGGCCCCAAACCTTTTGCGTTTCATCATTTAGCCAACCTGTAGCGAAAGATTGATAACCAGTCACCTTGCCTTTCTCCATTTTTACAAGGCTTAGTTTATGTCCACTTTTTTTGGAGCGGTTCCACGATCCATGTTCAGCTACTATGATTTGGTTTTTGTATTCCGATGGAAACATGCTGCCCGTATTAAATTTCAAACCGAGTGGTGCCACATGCGCACCCATATTTTGCATAGGCTTAGCAAATTTATCGCAAGGCATCTTGCTCCCAAACTCAGGATCCTTTATAGTGCCTCCATGACAATACGGATAACCAAAGTGCATTCCTTTTGCCGAAGCAGAGTTCAGTTCGCATGGAGGCATGTCATCGCCCAGCATATCGCGGCCATTGTCGGTAAACCATAAATCTTTTGTTTCAGGATGCCACGTGAAGCCTACTGTGTTCCTTACTCCGCTCGCAAATAATTCCAGTCCTGTTCCATCTGCATTCATGCGTTGGATGCTCGCATAAATGGCGTCTTTCGATTCGCAGATATTGCAGGGCGCACCCACCGGCACATACAATTTACCATCGGGCCCAAAAGCAATGTATTTCCAACCGTGATGCGTCTCCTTGGGAAATTTATC
The DNA here is from genome assembly GCA_031422215.1 of Cytophagales bacterium. Lineage (GTDB taxonomy): Bacteria > Bacteroidota > Bacteroidia > Cytophagales > Cyclobacteriaceae > ELB16-189. The sequence goes on from JANOQB010000232.1 coordinate 2,221, forward strand.
ATAGACCACTTCTGGTTTTCCCGGTGCATCCAACTTGCTTTCAATGTTTGCGAACTTAAGTATCCGGCTCACCTCGGCCACGTATAAGTTGCCGTCCTTAAACGCAACGCCATTGGGCATGTTAAGCCCGGAAGCAATCACCCATTTCTTGTCGGCCTTAAAATCACCATCCGTATCTTTCACGGCATACACTTTATCTTCATTGCGGTTGCCAATATAAATTGTTCCGCTGGGCGATATCGCCATCGA
>JANOQB010000233.1:0-1943 GCA_031422215.1 Cytophagales bacterium
GATAGCCATGTCAGCAACGGAGCCTTCGGTGATTGAGCCAAGATCGTTTCGCTTGATAGATTGTGCCGCATTCCAGGTAGCTCGTTGAATGATATCTGGCACCTCCATACCCATATTCAAATATTTCGACATGATATTGAGCATGTTCTTCATCCCTGAATTCATACTAAAGCGATGGAGGTCTGATCCAAAGGTGTTGGGAGCGAGCCCTTGTTGCAACGAAGGCACGGCTTCGCTAAACCAAAATCCATAGCCTCCATGACCAACATCGAACAAAATGCCTTTCTTCTTCGCTTCTAATACGAAGGGCCTGACTTTTCCTTGATCATCTACCACGGATTCGCGCTCGGTGATTTTTTCGTACGAGTGAGTGATGATGTCACCGGATCGCATTTTGTTTAATTGATCTTCCAAAGAATATCGAGGAAGATGACACTCAACGAACATTGGCACCTTAGCAATATTTCCTGCTTCCAGTGCGCGGTCGAACGGAGTCCAATCACTTCCTTCATAGTGGCCGATTTTCACACCGACAATAATTTCAGGATATTTTTGAATGGCGAGTGCGGTCATTTGCGCATTCATGTCACTTATATCTTCCTGATCGGGATTGCCAACCATTCCCACACCGGCAATATTTATAAAAGCAAGAATCCGTGTTTGCGATTTATCAATTACGTTGGACTTAAAAACAGAAAAATTCCGCCAACCCGAAGTGCCAGCATCCACAACGGTAGTTACTCCTGATTTAAAACTAAAGTCATCAGCGGAGACGCTATAAATTCCATCGGCAAAGATGTCTGGTTTGTTTCCAACAAACACGTGGGTGTGCATATCAATGAAACCCGGTGTCACTAATAATCCAGTCGCATCAACAACTTTTTTGGATTGTGTTACCGGAATATCTTTTGCCACTTTGCTGATTTTACCTTCAGCAATGGCAACATCCATCTTTGTATCAATTTTATTTTTTGGATCGATGACCCGGCCATTTTTTATAAGCAAGTCATACTGCTGTGCCAACATACCAAAAGAGGTGCAAATAAAAAATACAATGGAAAAAGCAATTCGCATGGTTATTTTTTCTGGAGTTCGGTTTCCCAGACAGGGGCACTAACTCCATTTAGGTCCCAAACGATTTTTCCTGCGCGTATTGTCAGTTCGGCTTCCAATTTTTGTGTGCCTTTAAGTTTTGTTTTTCTGATATCCAGAAAGCCAAAATCGCCCTTGCGAAGATTAAGTACAGTCACGTCAGCTTCTGCTCCAACACTTAGATTTCCTAACTCTGTTCTTTTAATCGCGCTGGCTGGATTTACCGTTGTTCGAATAATGACATCTTGCAGTGACATTCCCATATTCAAAAACTTGGACATTACATTGCAAAGATCTTTCATTCCTCCATTCATACTATCAGCATGAAGATCGGTGCTGATTACATTCGGTAGAAATCCTTGTTTTATAGCTGGCATTGCTTGGCGCCAAGAGAAGGCACCACCACCATGACCAACATCAAAAATAATTCCGCGCTTCTGAGCTTCGAACACAAATGGTTTCACTTTTCCATTTTCATCCACTACCGTTTCGCGGTTTGCAGGGCCGTATGCGAACGTATGAGTGAACATATCACCGGGACGGAGTTTTTTCATAAATAATTCTTCAATGGAGTTGGTAGGATTGTGTTCACCAAAATCAACCATCACAGGAACATTGGCAATTCTCCCAGCTTCAACAGCGCGTTCTACTTGTGTAAAGTCGCCCCAATAATGAGCAGATTTTATGCCCACGAGTATCTCGGGAAATAGCCGATTGATCATATAGGCAGTTTGAGTGGGATTCATATCATTCGTATCCTGCTCTTCAAACCGGCTGGCCATGCCCGTGCCAACGATGTTCAGCAATGCGAGTATGCGTGTTTGACTTCTGTCAATGGTTTGCTTTTTGAA
>JANOQB010000234.1:0-2058 GCA_031422215.1 Cytophagales bacterium
GAGAGAGGTTCCTTTATTACATTCGTTCAATGAGAGTGTCAATTACAATTTTGAATGCTTCCTCGTGATTATATTTTTCATCTGGTCTCAGCAGGGCAACAGTATCACCTAAGAATTCCGAATCGACTTTCTTCCCTTCAATTTGCATAAGAAATTCTTTCTTTGTTGGAATCGGTTTCTCCAAAGAAAATTTCATGTATTCTTTTCGCGTAAAATACCGCTTTTCGGTACTTTACGAAAAAAATCAATCAATTTTAAACCTGTTGAAAGCGATAGGCAATGTCTTTCATTTCAAAGCTGCGTACTATTTCAGTTGTCTGATTATTTTTGCCCGTCTTGTCAGGTACAAATTTATGATTTGCTATTTCACAACTTCACACCACAAGTTCAACCTCAATACCTCTCATCATCCTTTTATTTTAGTAGTCAAGTCCCACATTGGTTTCTACTTTTAAAACACCTACTTTCCAAAACTTATTATCAATCTATGAAAAAAATATTTTTAGTTTTCAGCTTGTTCATTTCCACGGCAGTGCTCGCACAAGTAGCAAAAGCACCGGAAATAAAAGAAGGCGATGGCCCTCATGTTCAACTCATCATCCGCGGTGTTACTTTAATTGATGGCACTGGCGCACCACCTGTCGGGCCGGTTGACATTGTGGTGAAGCAAAATAGGATAACAAGCATAACGAGCCTCGGACTGCCAACACCGGGCATGGCGAGCAGTGCCAACAGGCCCAAGTTGGAAGCGGGTGGCAAAGAACTCAATTGTGAAGGCATGTACCTGATGCCGGGCTTCGTGGATATGCACGGCCACATTGGCGGCAACCAGGCACCCAGTGCCGAATATGTGTTTAAGCTTTGGATGGCGCACGGGGTGACAACCATACGCGAACCCGGTTCGGGAAATGGAGCGGATTGGGTGCTCGATCAGAAAGCGAAAAGTGAAAAGAACAACATCACGGCCCCACGAATCAAAGCGTATGTCACCTTTGGTGCAGGAAGCAAAGAGCCGATACAAACACCGGAGCAAGCGCGCGCGTGGGTAAATGAAAACAAACTGCGCGGTGCCGATGGGATTAAATTTTTTGGGGCTGCCCCAGAAATCATGGATGCAGCCATACGTGAAAATAAAAAGCTTGGGCTGCGCTCCACCTGCCATCATGCCCAACTTCGTGTGGCCCGGTGGAATGTGTTTCATTCTGCCCGTGCCGGCATGACGTCCATGGAGCATTGGTATGGTTTGCCCGAGGCTATGTTGGAAAATACTACCATTCAGGATTATCCGCTCTCGTATAATTACTCGAACGAACAACATCGCTTTGAAGAAGCCGGACGTCTATGGAAACAGGCTGCGGCCCCGTATTCACCCAAGTGGAATGCCCTGATGGATTCATTGCTGAAATTCAATTTCACACTCGACCCCACCTTTAATATTTATGAAGCCTCCCGCGATTTGCACAAGGCGCGCAGGCACGAGTGGCATGAAATTTACACGTTGCCAAAGCTCTGGGCTTTCTATCAGCCGAGCCGTGTGGCACATGGGTCGTATTGGTTTTCGTGGGGCACCGAACAGGAAGTGGCGTGGAAAGAAAATTACCGGTTGTGGATGACGTTTGTCAACGAATATAAAAACCGCGGTGGCCGCGTAACCGTAGGCACCGACTCTGGATTTATTTTTCAATTATATGGTTTTGCTTTTGTGCGCGAAATGGAACTGTTGCGCGAGGCGGGCTTCCATCCGTTGGAAGTAATCCGCTCAGCCACCTTGTTTGGCGCCCAGGCATTGGGCATGGACAAAGAAATTGGTTCGGTTGAAATAGGAAAGCTTGCCGACTTTGTGGTTGTTGACCAAAATCCATTGGAAAACCTTCAGGTGTTGTATGGTGTGGGTGCCATCAAACTAATGGAAGATAATTCAGTGAAGCGCGTGGGCGGAGTTAAGTACACGGTAAAGGACGGAATTGTCTATGATGCAAAAAAACTGTTGGCCGATGTGAAGAAAATTGTTGACCAGGAAAAAGAGAAGGCGGGCTTTGTGCTGAAGCAGCCGGGGGT
>JANOQB010000235.1:0-2944 GCA_031422215.1 Cytophagales bacterium
GCCATCTAATGCAACCGTTAAAGCCAGTGAATATGCCCGCAGCATGAAAGTGTATTGGAATTACAAGCACAACCCAAGCAGCGCAGATGGCGCACAAAAAACCATTGCCCCTACCAAAGCATTCAATCGGGCATCGGCCTATTCCGGAAAGGCACGGTTGACAAAAAATTATCGGCACAACCCCGCCAGCCATAAAGATGCGCTCAAGGTAATTGCACCAGGCCGGGCTTATGCACGGGTTACCGACTATCAAGGCAACGTTAAAATGCACAAGTACAATACAAAAAAATCGATGCCCGATGCAAAGTTTGCCCATATGAAGGGAAACAATGTGAAGGGTGAGCGAACTATCTTGACGGACGTTAAGTTATTATGGGCAAAGATTTTCAAAAAGAATGCAGACCAGCCGCCTGCCGTAAAACAAAAAGGTGGACGGCCACGATACGATAAACGAGAAAAGGAATTGTGGCCAGGGCTTTACGATTAACAGAAAAGAAAAAAAATGAATTGGATTGAATTAAAAAACCAGGATCAATTGGATCTGCTACAGGCCGAATCAAAAAACCAACCAGTACTTATTTTCAAACACAGCACCACCTGCTCAATCAGCCAAACGACATTGGCCCGATTGGAAAGAAACTGGAACGAGGTGGAGATGAATTCCATAAAACCCTATTATTTAGATCTGCTCTCCTACCGGAATATTTCAAACAGAATAGCAGGCATGTTTGATGTAGAGCACCAGTCGCCCCAAGTTATTATGTTGAGAGCGGGTGAAGTAGTGTTTCATAAATCGCATTTCGAAATCAATATGGCCGGCATCAAACAAGCCATGCTGGCAACCGTTCCAATCAAAAATTAAAAACAATAGTTTGCTTTACCGATTCTGAAAGGCTCAATGCCACAGGGCAGGTAAGTGCAGCGTTTTTCAATTTTTGTTTCTGGGCATCGGTGGCCTGCAATGCCGCATGGTGGAAAGTGATTTGCACCTCGCTTATTTTTCTTGGGTTTGAAACCATGTTCTTCACCACCTCCGCCCGCAAGCCTCTCAGGTCAACTCCTTCCCGCTCGGCCACTATGCCCATAATGGTCATCATGCAACTGCTAAGGGCAGCACTTACCAAATCCGTAGGGCTAAATGCCTCTCCCTTTCCGTTATTGTCCGTGGGCGCATCAGTAACAATCGTGTTTCCCGACTTCAGGTGCTTAGCCTGGGTGCGTAAATTTCCCTGATATTCAACTTCTGCCATTAGATTCGTCATAACACTATTTTTTTTGAGTTTCTTACCCTAACTTTAACTTCGCAACAAAGTAAAGCAGCAGCATGAAGGATCGAATCAAAATTTTGCTTTTTCTTTTCCTCATCGTGGGAACATATCTAGCAACAGCCCAAACACGCGACACGTACGAATACAATTCTGAATTTACGTGGGGCATAAATAAAAATTCTGCTGGTGGGCTTATTGGAGGTCTCACTTTTAAAAAGGCTAAAAAGCGGAACGAAAAAATTCTGGAAACCTACGGCCTTGAAATCATGAACGTTAAACATCAGCAGGAAGTAAGGCGCAACTCGGCCTTCACGGGCAACGCATTCATCTACGGAAAAAGCAATTACCTGTACGCCTTTCGTTTTCAATATGGCCGCGATCTGATCTTGTTCACCAAAGCCCCACAGCAGGGAGTTGAAATAAAAGCGGTGTTTGCCGCAGGTCCATCGTTGGGCATAGTGGCCCCCTATTATATTGAACGCACTGTGGACAACAGCTACTTTACCTCACAACATGAACAATACAACCCATTTAATTCAAACCATTCCTTCAACAGCATTTTGGGCACCGGCAATCTTTTCGAAGGGTTTGGCGATTCCAAAATCCAGATGGGAGGAAACCTGAAGGCAGCCATCAATTTCGAATTGGGCTTTTTAAAGAGCCAGGTTACTGGTTTTGAAGTGGGGGTTTTGGCCGATGCCTATTTTAATAAAGTGATCCTTATACCCACTGCGGATAACAAAGCCATATTCCCAACCGTGTTTTTCACTCTTTTTTATGGGAACCGTAAGTAATCTCTAAAAAAATCCTAAAAATCGGTGTCTCGGAAATATCTTTTGGATTGTATTGCTATATTTGGAATCCTAAACTTCAATTTGTAATGTATGGAAGCGAAAAAGTCTGAAACTGCCGATCTAACAAAGAAGACGAGTTTTTTCTTTAGCATTGGCCTGTTATTTACCCTGGCCCTCGTATTTACTTCCTTTGAATGGAAGAGCTATGAGGAAAACCTGATCGACCTTCAAGGCAAGAACACCAATGTTTTTGAAGAAATGCTTGAAGTGCCGCCCACCGAGCAACCACCACCACCTGCACCGATCATCCAACAACCTCAAATTGTAGAGGTGCCCGATGAGGAAGAAATCAAAGAAGACCTAAACTTGAAGTTTGACGTGGAGGTTACGGAAGAAACGAAAGTAGAGGAGGTAGTAGTGGCTCCTGTGGAAGAAAAAGAAAATCCAGACGAGATATTTAGCGTAGTGGAAGAAACGGCTTCCCCTAAAGGAGGCTACCCCGCTTTTTATAAATTTGTTTTTGATAAGATAAAATACCCCGCCCAGGCAAGAAGGATGGGCATTGAAGGGAAAGTATTCATTGAGTTTGTGGTGAACCGTGACGGTTCTATTGTGGATGTAAAATTCATCAAAGGAATTGGTGCAGGCTGCGATGAGGAGGCGGTACGGGTTGTGCAAAGCGCACCTGCTTGGTCACCTGGCAAGCAAAGAGGTAAACCAGTAAGGCAAAAAATGGTTATACCGATCACTTTCAAATTGGGTTAAAACACTTTCTACCAATAGATGAAAAGCCCCGATTACAGAGTTGGGCCATACCTCTTGGCAAAAAAAATCAAACCAATAAAAAGCCCCAACTCTGTAGTCGGGGCTTTTCATCTATTG
>JANOQB010000236.1:0-4600 GCA_031422215.1 Cytophagales bacterium
TTGAAAGATGGCCGCTCGATGAGTGACATCCAACAAGGTGTTACCCTCGAAGTATTTGGCGAAGGCTGGAGCCCCGGCCCTCGACAAAAGAAAAACCACAAGGACACTTTATGGACCACGCTTGGTGGATATTTTAAAACATTGGAACGGAAAGGCGTGAGCACCAACTTTGCTTCGTTTGTGGGTGCCACCTCTGTGCGCAACCTGGTGCTGGGATATGAAAACAGAAAGCCTACCCAAGTGGAATTGGACAAAATGAAAAGCTTAGTGGAGGAGGCGATGAAGCAAGGTGCAATGGGCCTTGGCTCGTCATTGATTTATGCACCTGCGGATTATGCTTCCACCCATGAGCTTATTGAATTGAGCAAAGTAGTTTCAAAATATGGTGGCATGTACATTACGCACATGCGCAGCGAGAGCGATAAAATTTTTCCGGCACTGAACGAAGTTTTTAAAATAGCTGCAGAAGCAAAGGTGCCTGCCGAAATTTATCATTTGAAAATAAACAACACGTGGAACTGGAACAAGATTGATACCGTGCTTACCAAAATTGACAGTGCACAGAAAGCAGGATTAAAAATCTCAGCCGATATGTACACCTACAATGCGAGCGGCACTTCGCTCACCGCTCGCCTGCCTACATGGGTGCAAGAAGGAGGTGCAGTGGCCATGCGTGCACGCTTTAAAAATCCGGTTTTGCGAAAGCGTTTATTGCGAGAATTGGAGTTGGGAATACCTTCCCGAAATTCTGACCCGAAAGATGTAATGATAAACGGTCTAAGAAATGATTCGCTGAACAAATTATATCAAGGCAAGCGTTTGGATGAAGTGGCCAGGCTTCATGGCAAAGATGCCAACGAAACAATGCTCGACCTTATTGCTGCCGATAAATCCGGAGTGGCGGCTATTTTCTTTTTAATGTCGGAGGAGCATGTGAAGCGTATGCTCGCGTTACCGTATGTGAGCATTTGTTCGGATGCAGGATCCATACCTGCCGAGGAGCCATTTACAAAAGATGCAACACATCCACGCGCTTATGGAAGTTTTGCCAGGTTACTTTCGCGCTATGTGCGTGAAGAAAAAATTATGACTCTTCAAGAAGCAGTGCGAAGGATGACATCACTCCCTGCATCTAATTTAAAAATATCAAAACGTGGAAGTTTAAAAGTTGGTCACTATGCCGATGTGGTAGTGTTTGATCCAGCCCAGGTTATAGACCGTGCCACCTTTGAAAAACCACATCAGTATGCAGAGGGTATCAACCATGTATTTGTAAATGGCGTACAGGTATTGAACAACGGAGCGCACACCGGGGCAATGCCAGGGCGATGTGTGCGTGGGCCAGGATGGAAAAGTAAATAAAAATGAAGGACCGGTTTTCGGCACATGCAAATCAATACGCACAATTCAGGCCTTTCTATCCGCCCGAGTTGTATGAATTTATTTATCGTCATGTTGGGCACTTCGGTTCGGTTTGGGATTGCGGCACCGGCAACGGACAAGCTGCCCGCGATCTATCAAAGAAATTCAGCAAAGTTTTTGCCACCGACATCAGCTCCAAGCAGTTGGGAAATGCATTTCTATCCGATACTATTTTTTATTCCATCGCGAATGAGAAATCATCCTTTGCAGATAATAGTTTTGATCTTATCACCGTGGCCCAGGCCGCACACTGGTTTGACATGGAAGCATTTTCGAAAGAGGCAAGACGGGTTGCGAAAGCAAACTCTCTAATTGCCCTGTGGGGATACAGCCTGCTCACCATCAATCCGAAAACCGATCGTCTGCTCAATCAATTCTATACGCAAGTGGTGGGCGCATATTGGGATAAAGAAAGGAGGCACGTTGATGAACATTATAAAAACCTTTACTTCCCTTTTGAGGAAATACAATCTCCTAGTTTTACGATTTCCCTTTCATGGACTTTGACGGAACTGATAGGCTATCTCTCCACGTGGTCGGCAGTGCAAAAATATATTTTAGTCAACAAGCAGAATCCAATTGAAAATTTGATTGAGGAACTTGAAACCTTTTGGAAAGAGGACATGCAAGTAGTTAGGTTTCCTTTATTTTTAAGATTGGGACGAATAACAAAAAAAGGAAATCAAAAATGATTGCTAAACCTGCTTTGTCAATTCTAAATCAATTGTTTGATACGGGTTTGTGCATGTTGGGTATCACAATTTCGAATACGGTGTGTGAGCGAAATTCAGATTCAACTTTTATTGTTCCCCCAAGCTTGTTCACGGTTTCTTTAGCAATGTAGAGCCCCAGGCCCGACCCATAAGAATGTTCGGATGCCCGATAAAACATGTCGAATATTTTTGCGAGGTGTTCCTTTTTGATCCCGATGCCATTGTCCGAAATTTTGATCCAGGTATCGCTGGCTGATGTGATCACCTGGATACAAACGGTGGATTCTTCTTTCGTGTAATCCTGATACTTAATGGCGTTGGAGAGCAAGTTGTTCAGCAGCATTCCAATTCTCATGGGGTCGGAAAAGAACTCAGGGCCATCAGCAATTTTAATTTCTGTCTTTAGCCGATCGGCACCCGGCATCATTCTGAAATTGTTTTGGATATCCCTGATCATCGCGTTAAGATCAATCTTTTCAATCCGCACATCCAACCTCGAGTTACGTGAGTAGTCCAATATGTCTTTGATAAAGCCATCCAGCCGGTTCACACTGTTTCGGATCAACGACAAATAATTGCTAAACACGGGAGGTGGATTTTCCATTTCGGCCACATTGATGAGCCCCAAAATGCTTGAGAGAGGTGCCCGTAAATCGTGCGAAACACTATACACAAACCGATCAAGTTCATGATTTGTTTTTTGAAGTTCATCAAACTGTTTTTTGAGTTTGAACTCTGCCCGTTTGATGGTGTCAATATTGGTTGAGTTGGCCACCACACCAAAAATATTTCCATCACTGTCGTAGGCTGGCATAAAAACAGCTAACCACCACACACTTTTTCCGGTTTTTATGTTTGGTATTGGAAACTCCCCTTGGTTGGTTTCCCCCGCTAATGCTTTTTGCAGAAATCGGGTAATCAATGGACGCGCTTCTGGAAAAATCAAATCGGTGAACAAGGCCCCTTCATGTAGGTCCGATCCATACGTGCTTTTGTTAAGGTTATTGCCTGCTTCGTTGAATGCCAGTATATGGAAGTTTTTGGCGAGCAAAATACTGGAGTCAGGAGTGCTCCTAAAAAAAGCCCTGAGCTTATTCTCCGACCGGGTCAATTTTTCTTCAGCTATTTTCCGCTGGGTAATGTCTTCCAGGGTGCCCTCAAAATATTTTCCTTCTCCATTTTCATCATACACGGCCCGCATATTATCGCGCACCCAAATGATTTCCTTGTTTTTCTTTAAGACCCTGATTTCATGTCCCAACGATTTTCCTTCTGCGACAAGCAACTTTTTTATATGAAGGCGTTGTTGTGCATCGGCATAAAGCTCGGTGGTTATATCTGAAATGGAATTTATCAAATCCTCGGGTGAATCGTACCCCAAAATTTTTGCCAGTGCGGGGTTAGCGGTAATAAATTTTCCTTCTGGTGTTGATTGATAGATACCTTCAAAAGCATTTTCAAAAATGGAGCGGTAATTGGCATTGCTTTCGCGCAGGGCATCCTCCGCTTTTTTCTGATCGGTAACATCAATCAGTGTGCCTTCAAACCGGATACTGTTCTGGGCTTCGTCCTTGACGATACGTACTGTGGGAAGTAAATAACGAAATGTAGTTTTAGCGGGATTGGTCCTATAAACTTTTGTTTCTGGCGTCTGTCCGTCCATCATGTTCGACAAGGCTTCCTGAACAATGTGGCGATCTCCTGGATGGATATGTTCTAAGTAATCTTCAAAGCTTGGTACCCCCTTTGACGGGTCGAAGCCCAACAAGCGAAACATTTGACTTGACCAATGACCATCACCAGTATCGGGCAATAAATACCAACTCCCCAAATTGGCCTGCTCTTCTGCCCGTTCTAAATTTTTCTGACTTTCAAGCATGAGCAGCTCAGCTTTTTTCCGCTCGGTAATGTCCCTTATAAAAATGGACACGGTTTCCTGTGATGGATAAATGCGATTTTCAATCCAACGGTTGATAGGCGGATAATACACTTCTATGCTTTGATTTTGTTGGGTTTCCACGGCCACGAGGCACAGAGTATGGAACGGATGGCCAACGGATTCAGGAAATTCGGCCCATATATTCTTGCCAATAAGATATCCGTGTGGCTTGCCGGTAATCTGTTCTGCTTTTGTGTTCAAATAGGTATAACACCAATTTTTATCGAGTATAACAACTGCATCTGTTATCTTATTGAATACATCATTTAGCTCATCAGTCTTTTGCTGAACCTTGCTCTGCAATTCCAGATTTATTAATCTTAGGTCGAGCAAATTGATCACTTGCTTTCCCAGTATTCGCAAGTCGGCAATTTGCTTTTCATTTAATTGCTTGGGCTTTTGATCGATCACGCACAGCGTGCCAAGCTTATAACCCTTTTTGGTGATCAAAGGCATGCCAGCATAGAACCGGATATTTGGTTCACCAAGTACAAATGGATTGTCAAAGAAACGCTCATCCTCAAAT
>JANOQB010000237.1:0-2128 GCA_031422215.1 Cytophagales bacterium
AATAGATAAGTCCCTTGTATCACCATCCGCATCCGTAGTTGTTATCACATAGCTATAAGGACTACCGTACTCTCCGGTTGTAACTGGAGTACTGTTAAATGCAGGTGGGGTTTGGCTGTGCGCCTTACCTTGTATAAGCAAGATGGCCGCAGCCCCGAAGAAGAAAACCAAAAATCTTTTGCACACAAAATTCATAACCTCAACTCGCTTATATAAGAAAACACGCTAATTTACAACTTTTAAAAATCACAAAGTGTGCCCCGCTGGCTGGGTCTTTAATTCGTGAACCAATGGAAATATTTTTTTGGATTGCATTCGCCTTCATTGTTTATACTTACCTAGGCTATCCACTTATCCTCGGTGTTTTGGTTTTTATAAAGAGACGTTTGAGCCGCAGCCATTCCATCTACTATTCCAATGAAGAACTGCCCGAAATCACACTCGTTGTTGCTTGTTTCAACGAAGGAGACATTCTTCAAAAGAAAATCGAAAACACACTTTTGCTTGACTATCCAATAGATAAGAGGAAACTCTATTTCGTAACTGATGGCTCTACCGACAACAGCAAAGAAGTCATACAACAATATCCGCAGATCACACTTTTTCATGAAGATGGACGAAAAGGAAAGAACGCAGCAGTAAACAGGGTCATGCCTTTTGTAAAATCTACCATCGTGATTTTTTGCGATGCCAACACCTTCTTGAACAAACAAGCCTTGCAACGGATAGCAAGGCATTACAAAAATGAAAACGTAGGGGCTGTGGCTGGTGAAAAACGTGTATCAAACTCACATGAAGATAGCGCAGCCAGTTCAGGCGAAGGTGCCTACTGGAAATACGAATCGCAACTAAAAAAATGGGACTCAGAACTGCATACAGTGGTGGGTGCAGCCGGAGAGTTGTTCTCCACCAGGACTTCCCTCTACGAAGAGGTTCCCAAAAACGTGCTCATCGAAGACTTCCGCTTGTCCATGAACATTGCAAAAAAAGGCTATCGGGTTGTTTACGAGCCCGATGCTTATGCGATCGAGTCGGGCTCGGCATCAATGGAAGAAGAGCACAAACGCAAGGTGCGGATTTCGGCAGGTGGGCTCATTGAAGTATGGCACTTTATGGGCTTGTTGAATTTCTTTAAGTATGGCCTGTTGAGTTTTCAATATGTATCCCATCGCATGCTGCGGTGGACGCTGGCCCCATTGAGTTTATTGATTTTGTTGCTCACCAATATCATACTGGCCTGGTCGGGAACTGTTTTTTTTATTGGTGCATTGATTGCCCAGCTTGCATTCTATGTGGTTGCCATGTTGGGTTATTTGATGCGCAACAAAAAGATCCGTTTCAAGATACTCTTTGTTCCGTATTATTTTTTGTTCATGAATGTTTCTGTTTACCAAGGATTAGTGAGGCTAATCAAAGGAAAACAATCGGCTGTGTGGGATAAAGCAAAAAGGGCAGAAGTTGTTTCATAGCCTAAGCCTTAGTTCCTCCTTATACCGTACAGGCACTTTCACTGGTATACCGTGAAGGGCAACTCGTACATAACCCAGGTACTCGATTTCGTATTTTTTTCCACCAAGCAAGTTTATGATGGTGTCCATGAGTCCAAGTTCCTTTAGCGAAAGCTGCGCAGAAAACGAAACCGAAAAATCGGACTTTGCCGGCACGATCAACGAAAATTTTTCATCCACCTGGGCCGATAGCTTTCCGTTTACCATCACATCCACGTGTATTTCTTTCAACTTCATTTTTGTTTTGTTGGGATTGTTGAACATAGCCTCTGCCTTCAATACCGGATCACCCGTTTCGCCAGGTTCAACATGTATGTTTTTTACTCCTAAAAAAACAATGTCCTTTTCTGGCACGCACGATCCTATCGCCAACAGCAAACTGGCCACCATCAGCAAACTAAACTTCTTCAAATGCATTATCATATCGCCAAAGTTAATCCCTCAAGGTAAATTTGCACCATGAACAGTTCGCTTATCGACAAACTTACTTTGTTGGCCGATGGTTTGGCGCAAGATGGGTTCGCTATCATCAATGATTTTCTTACCGGTGCGGAAGTGCAATCGATCCTTGACCAAGACGATTTCAAGAACGGGATGTTACAGTTTAAAAAAGCGGGTGT
>JANOQB010000238.1:0-5834 GCA_031422215.1 Cytophagales bacterium
AAAATCACTTTACCGGTTTTGTCTTTGCCAATGCTTGCCAGGGTGGCGTTGTCGGCAAAGGCACTATGCACCATAGCACTATCTCCCAGGTTCATTCCCGTGAACAAAGTAGTAATGGGTTTCAGTATTGCTGTTCCCACAGGATCGCTCTGTGCCAGAGCGGTAGTGGTTGAGATCAGTAAAGCAAAAGTCAAAAATTTCATGTTGGATAATTAATAGTCTATAAAGATTGGCATTTTCTTCAATAAGATCACGGATAAAATCTTAAATTTCGAATGTTTTAAAATACCGTTATGAAGATTATTGCAAGCCTTATTTTGATTTTCGCTTTTGTCAACACGTTTTCGCAATCCAAAACCGACAGCCTCGAAACCGTTCTTGCTACTGCCAAAGGCGATTTGAAAGTAAAAACATTGAACGAGCTTTTCAGGGCTCACATAAATTCCGATCCCGTAAAGGCCATCGGATATACAAGTCAGGCATTGCAACTCGCCACTGAAATTGACGACAAAAAAGGTATTGCTGCATCGTACAATAACTTGGGTGTGGCATACAAAAATCAGGGGGCGCTGGACAAGGCACTTGAATATTATCTCAACTCACTTAAAATCTATGAGTCGATCCAAAACAAAGAAGGCATAGCCACTTCCAAAAATAACATTGGCAATATTTACTCTTTTAAAAAGGACTATGACAAGGCCATGAAATTTTTTGAGGAATCGCATGCCTTGTTTGTGGAGTCGGGCGATTCGATGAAGATAGTGGGGTCGATGAACAACTTGGGAAACCTGCACAGCGACCTTCAGCTTTTTGAGCAGGCCCTGAAATATTACACCGATGCCATAAGCTTAAGCCAGAAGAAGGGAAAGGTATTTGCTGACCCCGTAAGCAATATTGGAAATTTGTATTTCAAGCAAGGAAACTATCAAAAAGCATCTGAATACTATGAACGCGCACTGGAACTTGCACGGGAAGAAAACAACCTCCTTATAAAGTTAAATGTTTTTGCAAGCCTGGGCGAAGTGTATGTGCGCGGTGGGCAATACAAGAAGGCACAAATTTACCTCGATAGCGCGCGCGCACTTAGCATTTCCCTGGGGGCATTTGTTTTCGAGCCAACTATCTTAAAATCATTGGCACTTAATTTTTACAAGCAAGGCAAGATGAAAGACGCCTATGAAACAATGATCCTTTACGATGCAGCAAAAGAAAAAGTGTTTGGAGAAGAAAGTTCTCGCAAAATTGCACAGATGGAAATAGCCCTTGACTTGCAGGAAAAGGAAAAAGAACTTGAAGTGATAAAAAGCCAAAGCCAAATACAGGCATTGCAGCTAAAAAATACACAGATGGTTATCATTGTTGCAGTATTGGGCTTGGCTGTGCTCCTGGGGGGATTAAACCTGTTCTATTCAAGGCGAAAATCACCGCGCGGCAAATGATAGCACGTACTGATGCAAGAATCCTGCTGACTTCGTTGACGCAAAGTCAAAGTTTGTTGCGACACATGCGCACGATTGAATTAGTGATGGAAGCCTATGCAGAAAAATTTGGCGAGGACAAGGATGAATGGGCCATTGCGGGATTGCTGCACGATGCCGACTACGAAGCACACCCGGAAAAACATCCCGCTATCATTGTTGAAAAGCTCAACTCATTGGGCGAACACAAAATTGCCCATGCCATATCCGCGCATTATACCAGGTGGAATGTGCCCTACAACACCTTGCTCGACAAAGCCTTGCTGGCCTGCGATGAACTGACTGGGTTTATTGTGGCCTGCTGCCAAGTGCGCCCGGATGGCATAACCTCATTGGAGCCAAAGTCGGTGATCAAAAAATTAAAAGACAAGGGCTTCGCCTCTAAAGTGGATCGTGAGGAAGTTTATAAGGGAGCCGAACTTTTAGGTGTTGACCTTACTGAACATATTGCTTTTATCATTGGGGTTTTGAAAATGAACAGGGAGGAATTGGCTATTTAAAGAAACTGTCGTACACTCGGTTATGAAAATCGCCTTGCCCATATGCCGATAAGTATTAAATTTGCAATCAACTAAACATCTGCAATATGTTCGAGCAAAATGTAGGAGACGGAGCCAATATATTTGTCATCATTGTGGCCGTTATCGTTGGCTTTGTGGCCGCCATCAGTTATGTCGATCACAAAAAGACAACTGAAAAGCAGGAGAAAAAAGATTGAATCATTTTTCTTCGACACCAATATAAAAAGCCCGCGTCCTTCGATGTGGGCTTTTTGCTTTTCCGGGAGTTGAATTCCATTAGTTTCCTCCGCTAGAGTTTCCAGGTGGGGAACTGTATGGCGATTTATAAATTTTCTGATAATCTTGGATGCTCGACTTCTTGAAAAAATCTCCTCCTACAAAATCCAAAAAGATATGAAACTCCTCGGGCTTGCGATATCCGGGCAACGAGGTGGAGCCCTCAAAGATGGGAACAATACGAAACTCCTCGTCTAAAAAAACAAAATTTGGGTAGCTCATTTGGTTGTTGAGCAAGGCCATGGCCAACTGGTGCGCACCCTTGTTTCCGAAAGGCACAAATTTAAAAGTAGTGCCACGGAATACAACATCGGCAGCTTGCTCGGCATCAAACTTTACGGCATAGTATTTTTCGTTCAGCAACTTGGCAACCTGCGCATCGGTGAACGTATTTTTATCCATCACTTTACACCAGCCGCACCAATCGGTATATACGTCAATAAAAATTTTGCGCTTCTCGGTTTTGGATTTCTCCACAGCCTCTTCAAAAGTTAGCCACTGCACCTTCGACTGCTGGGCCCAAGCCTGCAAGCCAACCAAAGCGGTAAATACAAAAACCAAATATTTTTTCATTATGATAGTGTGTTGAAATCTTTCAAGAAACAAATTTAACAAGAAAAGTAGTTCGGTTGTTCATCCGCAAAGAACAGGCCGGGAAACCGTTCGTAGCCCAATGCTATATCAACTACGGCTGCATATCGTTCGGTATTGATATGTGATTATGTGCGATTGTGAACACGGCAAAGGCTAAAAACCGATTTTAAAGTATCCTTTCAAGGTTTATCACCGTGGCATTTGATTTGGTAAATGGCAACGAGTGAAACTAAAATCATTCTATAAAGAAATCATATTGATCCTGGGCATTGTGGTTGCGATAATAGTTATGGTAACAACATTGGCGCAAAAACCTAAATCCTCAAGTTCAAAAATCAACCCGATCCAGGCACCAAAAATATCCGGATACCAAATAACTGTTCCTTCTAGAAAATTAATCCCCAAGATTTTGCGGATAATTTTTCCGAGTCGCGAGGCAGTAAATGCCCCAACTTTTTAATTGATGTTACCAAAACGAAGGAACCTGTCAGTTTGAGGCTCTCGAAAACTGATTCCACTAAGTTTTAAATCGCCTTCGAGGGCCTCAGGCTGACACTACCTTTATATGTTTTGTGCAACATCAGCTTTTAAGTATCCTCCCATTTTAAAAATTAGCAGGCCACAATTAGTTTGCAATTGCAACATTATATTCTTTCGCAGTTAATATCATAGCAAATTCATGATCGATATCATCAACCAACCATAAATATTGGGTTAGTTTTGGCATTGATACTACTTCATAGTACACAGTAAATTAGCGTGGACTCGATCACACACATTGCCCTTGGTGCCATTGCCGGTGAAATCCTGCTGGGCAAAACTATCGGCAAGAAGGCGATGATCCTGGGTGCAATAGCAAACAGTTTTCCAGACATAGATTTCTTGGCTTCCCTATGGCTATCACCCACCGATAATTTATTGGCACACCGGGGGTTCACACATTCCATACTTTGTGCGGCCTTGCTCTCGCTGCTTTTTTCATGGATAGCCAGTAAGTGGTATAGCAAGGAACCAGTTTCGTTTACTGCATGGCTCCTGTTTTTCTCAAGTCAACTGATGTTGCACCTTTTTATGGATGCCTTCAATGCGTATGGCGTGGGTTGGTTTATCCCGTTCAGCGATACCCGGATTTCATTTCATTCCATTTTTGTTGTGGATCCATTTTATTCTGGCATTTTAGGGATTGCGGTGCTCCTTTTGATCACACTGCGTTTACAACAAAAATACCGAACGCGCTTAGCAGTCATTGGCTTGCTACTCAGTTCTGGGTATTTAGGCCATGCACTGATAAGCAAATATTTGGTAGCATCGGAAGTCGAATACCTTCTGGACAAACAGGGGATCGCTTACCAACGTTATTTCACAACGGCCACACCGCTAAATACATGGCTATGGTTTGTGGTGGCCGAAGTAGATTCGGGATATCAAATTGGCTACCGTTCGGTATTCGACAAGACAGAACCGATGCCGTTGACATACGTGCCTAAAAATGAGAAGTTATTACAACTGTATGGTAACGACAGGCCACTTGCACGCCTGAAAAAATTCTCACAGGGATATTATTCGGCCGAATTTCAATCCGACAGGCTGGTGTTCAATGACCTGAGGTTTGGGCAGATCACGGGGTGGTACAATCCAAAGGCAAAGTTTATATTCCACTATTACCTGAACTACCCGGAGGACAATTTATTAGTGGTGCAGCGCGGCCGGTTTGCCAACTGGAACAAAGAAACGGTGCGATCGCTTATAAAAAGGATTCAGGGGTACGAAACGAAACCGCGCAAAGAATAACCAGGGGGTGCGCTACTCTTTCTGCTTCAAGTAAAACGTAAACAGAAAAAGCATAATGCGAAAAATATCATAGGCGCTCCGTTGCAAAAAGCGGTTCCACAAGGTGTCGTGGCTTTTGTATTCTTTTACCGTTATTTTCTTGCAATCTTCTTGTATGATCGTCTCAATTGTTTTCTCCACGTTACCAGTAAAGTCCGGGTCGTGAACTTCGAGGTTGAGTTCAATGCTGGCATAGGCACTGATGTTGTTTATGTTGTAGGAGCCTATGGTAAGCCATCGATCATCGCACAGGGCCATCTTGCCGTGAAGGATATTTTTCTGGTATTCATAAATTTCAATTTTGTTCCTCAGCAACCAACGGTACATGTAGCGCTCAGCATATTTTGAAACAATCAAATCCGACATGCCAGCCACAACCAGTCGAATTTTAATTCCTCTTTTGGCAGCCAACCGCAAATTTTTCCTCAATAATTTTCCAGGGATAAAATAGCTGCATAATATCGTAACGTGCGCTGTTGAAGTGCGGAGCATTTTCAAATAACTAGCGGTAATCTCGCCCCTGCCCCGTACCCAATCATTGATGCGAACACTTACTGCTTGACCAGTGGCAATGGATGTTTTCTTTTTAAACTTGGTTCTTGTGATCTCCAGGATTTCAAATTTTCTTAGTTCTTCACAAACTTTTTCGAGTTTCGCTGCCACATCACCTTCCACGTACAAAGCCCAATCAAGCCACGCTGAATTCTCCAATGTGTCGTTGTAGTTATTGCTAAAGTTGATGCCACCAACCAATGCCTTGTTTCCATCGGCCACCACAACCTTATGGTGCATCCTGCGCCCGAAATAGAAAAACTTGCTTTTCAACAGAGGGTTGAAAAACCGAAAATGAACGCCTGCCGACCTTATGTGATCGATAAAAGATTTTGAAAGGGCTTGAGAAGCATAGCCATCTGCTACTAAAAATACCTTCACTCCTCTTTTTACAGCCGCGATCAATGCCTTCGCAATTTTTTGACCGGTTTCATCTTCTTCAAAAATATAAATCTGAAGATGCAGCTTCATCTCAGCTTCAAATATGATCTGCTCA
Organism: Cytophagales bacterium; assembly: GCA_031422215.1. Taxonomy (GTDB): domain Bacteria; phylum Bacteroidota; class Bacteroidia; order Cytophagales; family Cyclobacteriaceae; genus ELB16-189. The sequence continues at coordinate 5,748 of JANOQB010000238.1, forward strand.
AGCAAGTTAAAATAGTCACTTCCGCTTTTTACCAGTCGCAGGGGCACTGACTGTGTTACCTTATTCACGCTTTCAACCAGTTGCATC
>JANOQB010000239.1:0-4136 GCA_031422215.1 Cytophagales bacterium
GACGACACGGCCCTCTCAGCCAAAAAAGTGAAAGAAAAAAAACTCAAAAACACAGCCGCCATCGCCAATGAATATGCGGCAAAGAAATTTGGGTTGCAGATTTTAGACAAGCGGATAGAAACACACAAGAAAAATTTTACCCGCTTTCTCATCCTCACCCGAAAAACAAAAACTTCGATTGACAGTAATAAAGCATCTATTTCGTTCGAAGTAGCCAATGAGGTGGGCAGCCTTGCCGATACATTAATGACATTTAAAACCAACGGAATCAACCTTACTAAAATCCAATCCATACCCATCATTGGCAAACCGAGTGAGTACTCCATTCATGTGGATGTCGAGTGGAAGCGGAGGAAAAGTTATGACCATGCCATGCAGCAGGTGCTGCGGCAAGTGCACAACCTGAATATTTTTGGTGAATACAAGAAAGCTAAAATTGAATACAAATGAGCCAGGTTAAATCAGCCAACCGTATAGCAAACGTGGAGGAATACTACTTCAGTAAAAAACTCGCTGAGGTAAAAGGTCTTGACACCCCTGAGTTGAGAATAATCAATCTCGGCATTGGCAGCCCTGACCAGGCACCTTCGCATGAAACTATTAAGGCATTGACAAATACCGCACAGCAGCCGGGCAGTCATGGTTACCAGAGTTACAAAGGCATTCCGGATTTGCGAAAAGCAATCGCCAACTTTTACTCAGCCACGTATGGCGTAAACTTAAACACGGAAACGGATATACTTCCTTTGATGGGATCGAAAGAAGGCATCATGCACATTGCCATGGCTTTTGTAAATGAAGGTGAGGAAGTGCTTATACCTAATCCGGGCTACCCAACCTATTCGTCCGTGGCAAAATTGGTGGGAGCAAAAATCAGATCCTATAATTTAAAAGAAGAACTTGATTGGGGAGTTGACCTAGAGTCGTTGAAGAAAAGCGATCTGTCGAAAGTAAAAGTCATGTGGGTAAATTTTCCGCACATGCCCACCGGAAGAACCGCCTCAAGAGCAGAGTTGATGGAGTTGGTACAACTTGCCAGGAAAAATAATTTCCTGATCGTAAACGACAATCCCTACTCCCTGATATTAAACGATTCGCCCCTCAGCATTTTATCCATTGAAGGCGCAGATGAAGTAGCCTTGGAGTTGAACTCGCTGAGCAAGTCGCACAACATGGCAGGTTGGCGCATAGGCTGGGTGGCCGGAAACAAAGATTACATTGATGCGGTGCTCCGCGTAAAAAGCAACATGGACTCGGGCATGTTCTTGGGCTTGCAACAAGCTGCTGTAGAAGCATTGAAAAATGGAAAGACATGGTTTGAAGAATTGAACGGGGTTTATAAAAAAAGAAAGCAAGCGGCCTGTAGGATTTTGGATGCGCTGGGGTGCACCTATTCCCAAAAACAATCGGGTTTGTTTGTGTGGGCCAAAGCACCTGCGCATGTGCCCGATGTGGAAAAATGGATTGACGAAATTCTCTATGGCACGAAAGTATTCATCACGCCCGGATTTATTTTTGGCGATGCGGGTGATCGCTACATCAGGATTTCGTTGTGCGCCACAGAAGAAAAATTGAACGAAGCACGGGAAAGAATAGAGAAGTTTCTGGTTGCCGGTTCCCAGTTTTCAGTTTCTGGTTCCCAGTCTCATGTCTCACATCTCACAACTCAAATCTCCTCATGAAATGGCCATTAAGATGCTCTACACCCAATGGTATGATAACCCCGGCCATTCCATGTGGCCATTAAGAAAAAATTATTAACACATGAAAGTAACCATTTTTGGTTTGGGTTTGATTGGCGGCTCGATAGCACTTGGCCTACGAAAAGCAGGTATTGCTACCGAACTGATCGGTGTGGACAAGAATGAAAGTAACGCAGCAAAAGCACTTGAACTTGGGCTTGTTGACAAAATACTTTCAGAAGGCCAGGCAATCGCGCAAGCTGATTTAATTGTGCTGGCCATTCCCGTCAATGCGGTGAATGCATTTCTTCCATCCGTTTTAGATTTAATAAAAAAGGAGGCAGTGCTTATTGATACAGGATCAACCAAAGCATCCATTTGTAAATCGGTTTTGCACCATTCAAAGCGCCATCAATTTGTGGCGGCACATCCCATTGCCGGAACAGAAAACTCCGGACCCACCGCTGCCTTCCACGGTTTGTTTAAAGACAAGACAAATATTATTTGTGAAAAAGGCAAATCATCTGCGCAAGCATTGGCCATTGCACTAAAAGTATTTGATGCTCTTGAAATGAAAACCATTTTCATGGAGGCCGAGGAGCACGATCGCCACGTAGCGTATGTTTCTCACCTTTCGCATGTAAGTGCATTTCTATTGGCGCAAACCGTGCTGGACATAGAGAAAGACGAAAAAAATATTTTTAACCTGGCTGGAAGCGGCTTTGCTTCTACCGTGCGCCTGGCCAAAAGTTCGCCTGATATGTGGGCACCAATTTTTGAACAGAACGCAGAATATTTAAGCCAGGCATTACAGGAATACATTATGCACCTGCAGCGTTTTCATTTTCAACTGATGAAGCACGACACCAAAGAGCTTCACCAAATTTTGAGCAAGGCCAATGAAATACGAAGAGTGCTGGATAGTAAAACGGAAAAGGCAGAGGCCGTGAAATCGTTATCAAAAACCTAAACAATGAGGACACAACGCTTTTGTAATGTTGGAAAATGCCGCCAAAAAAAATTTTATAAAAACTGTATTACAAACCAAATCTGAATTCAAAAAATTAATTTTACACTATGACAAAGAAAGGATTACAACTCGAACCCATCTCTTCATGGATGAACGTAAGCCGCCCGGTAATTATCAGCGGGCCGTGCAGTGCCGAAACGGAAGATCAGATGGTGGCCACGGCCAAACAAATTGCCGCCACCGGAAAAGTGCACGCACTGCGCGCAGGTATTTGGAAACCGCGCACACGGCCTGGCCAATATGAGGGTGCCGGTGAAGAAGGATTGAAGTGGCTTATCACCGCCAAGAAAGAAACAGGCCTGCCCGTGACCACCGAAGTAGCGAATGCTGCCCACGTAGAGGCTTGCTTAAAAGCAGGTGTTGACATTTTATGGATCGGTGCGCGCACCACCGTGAACCCTTTCTCGGTGCAGGAAGTGGCCGATGCGCTGAAAGGTGTTGACATTCCTGTGATGGTAAAAAATCCCATCAACCCCGATGTGGAACTTTGGCTCGGTGCTTTCGAGCGGTTGAACAAAGCGGGCATCACAAAGATGGCCGCCATCCACCGCGGATTTTCTTCGTTTGAAAAAGGACCATTCCGCAATGCGCCCATGTGGGACCTTGCCATCGACCTGAAAACACGCGTGCCCGAACTCGATATGATTTGCGACCCCAGTCATATTGCCGGCAACCGCGACTTGATTTCTTTTGTATCGCAAAAAGCACTTGACCTCGACATGGCCGGCCTGATGATCGAGAGCCACATAAACCCCGATGCTGCGTGGAGCGATGCCAAGCAACAGGTAACGCCAGCCGTGCTCGGCAAAATCATTAGCGAATTGGTGGTGCGCACGGCTTCTACCGACAACAAGGTTTTCAAAGACACACTCAGCATTTTGCGCGAGCAGATAGATCAGCTTGATGACGAGATCATGAGCAAGTTGGCAGCGCGGATGAAAATATCGGAGAAGATTGGCCAATACAAAAAAGAAAACAACGTCACCATCCTCCAGGTAAACAGGTGGGAAGAAATTGTGCACACGCGCATTGCCCTTTGCCGCGCTATGGGGTTGAACGAAGAGTTCACCAATGACTTGCTGAAACTTATCCACCACGAATCCATACAGGTACAAACCACCGTGATGAATAGGGTAGCGGAAAGAGTTTAGTCATGGCTAAAGCCATCTGGATGGCGTAGTTCATGGGGCTGACTAAAAAGTCCAGATCGCGGCTCAAAGCCTGCCGGCAAAGGCAGGGCCGCGATGACAGACGGACTTTTTAGGTCAGTCCCATGAAGCATGACTATTAATAAGAGTTCCAACGATATGATCAAGTTCTTCCTCTCCGTTTCATTTATCTTAATGATCAGTTTTGCCAATGGTCAACCCGTTGACAAAAATTATCTGCTTGGAAAGTTTGATCCGGCTTCGCATCCTGCATTT
>JANOQB010000240.1:0-2562 GCA_031422215.1 Cytophagales bacterium
CTTTCTTTGTGCCTTAGTGTCTTCGTGGCAAAGTGAGGTGTTCGAAAATTGAGCCACAAAGGCACCAAGCCACGAAGTTTCACAAAGAAAAAATTGAAATTTGATTTACGCGTAACATCAGGTATTAATTGAATTTGAAAATGAATGGATTTGAATACTTGGTGATGGACTAACACCTTCAACAAATTATCCAATTAAAAATATGGCGAGTTTAAAAGAAGTAAAGAGCAGGATAACCTCCGTAATCTCAACCCAGCAGATTACCAAAGCCATGAAAATGGTGGCGGCTGCCAAGTTGAGAAAATCGCAGGAGCGCATTACACAAATGAGGCCGTTTGCGTTGAAACTCTCGCAACTTTTTCAAAACCTTTCGGCAGCAGAACAAGACAATCAAGCCTGGTATAACCAACAGCGCGAAGAAAATAAAATCCTGTTGGTGGTGATCAGTTCCGACCGGGGATTGTGTGGAGGGTTCAACAGCACGATCATCAAAGCAGCCATACGCTTGGCCACAGAAAAATATCCAACCCAATATGCCAAAGGCAACGTGACCATATTGCCATTGGGAAAAAAAGGGTTTGAATTTTTTGGCAAGAAAAATTATCCTATGGTGTCCGATCATTGGAATATTTTCTCCAGCCTTTCTTATGCGCGCGCATCCGAAACCGGTGACTACCTGATGAACTCGTTTAAGAGTGGAAGTTTCGACAAGATTGAAATCATCTATAATGAATTCAAGAATGTGGCCACTCAAATCCTGCGCACGGAGCAATTTCTTCCGGTGGTTGCCGCAAAGAAAAACACAAAAGTAACGGGCACGGATTACATCTATCAACCCAACGAGGCCGAAATCATTGCAGGCCTGGTGCCCAAATCCTTGAAGACACAACTTTACAAAGCGTTACTCGATTCCAACGCTGCCGAAAATGGTGCACGCATGACGGCCATGGACAAAGCCACCGAAAACGCAGGTGATCTGTTGAAGGATTTGAAACTCACCTACAACCGCACCCGCCAGGCGGCCATCACCAAAGAAATCCTGGAGATTGTGGCCGGTGCTGAGGCGTTGAAATAGTTAGGGAGACTATCGGCCAATTAGAAACACCACTGTTTGATTACTTTCCCGTCTGTTGACAATTCGGTAGAGAATTGCTCCCTTACTTTTTCAGAAACATTCGGCATGTAACAAAAATTAATGTGATTGCGTGGCAATCGAAATATGAGAGACCTCATTCCAAATGTCTGAAGCAATCAACTCTGCCGAACGATTGCCGTCAGTAACAAAAATGTTCTCTTTTAATTTGAGTTGTTCAATCACTTCCAAATATTTGTCTCTTACCTTTCTAAGGTTTTCAAGTGTTTCGTAGAGTTCAATTGAACTTCTTCCCTTGTTCAATCGCTTCATGCTGATGTCGGGAGAAATATCAATGTAAATATTCAAGTCGGGACGAAGCAAGTCAGCACTCAATGAGTTTGCTTCAATTACCCAGTCAAGCGACATGTGAGTGCCGTGGTATGCGTAGGAAGAAAAATAATACCTGTCTGTAATTACCGTGTAACCTTCCTCTAACTTTTTCAAAATCCCATCTGTCTTGTTTAGCAAATGGTCTAGCCTGTCGGCAACAAAAAGTCCAGCAATTACGCGGTGGTCGGCCTCTATTCTGTGTTTGAAAATATTTCTGATAACAGAACCAATCGGACTATCGGTCGGCTCAAAAGTGGAATAAACTTTATGGCCAGCTTTTTTCAAACTGTCGGTCAATAGTTTTACCTGAGTGCTTTTGCCGCTCCCATCAATGCCTTCAAAGGCGATGAATAAATTCTTTTTCATTTTTTAATACGCTCCCCTGTGGGAATCTTTGAGTGTGTATTTGTTTTTCTCCTTGTCCATTCGTTGAACAAAAATAGTTCAACGCCAACGCAAGGTAATTGTAATGTCTGAATTTCTCCAGTTTACACTTAGTGGCACTATAGCCTGAACCCCAGCCAAGAAAGCAATTTACCTGCCCCTACTCTGAAAGTTGTTTCCATCCCTTTGATGTTAAGAGATCGTTTAACTTTGCTTTCTCCTCAGACTTGGTGTATCGCGAACCATTTTTCCACTCAGTAGTTTTCAAATTCGTCAACCGATTCTTTTGTCCACATCGTTTGATATCAAATTCAACTGGGTCAATCTTTGTTTGCTGAGTTTTGTGCCCAGTAAGGTTATATTCTTCGTCAACAACCTCGTTGACGTACTTTCGATTGAAATTCAATTTCAGTTTATTTGTTTTCAAAGAATATGTCCCAGTAAAATAGGAGTCCCGAGATAAACAGCGATTAATCAAGCCAAACTTCGAAGTCGTCAGAAAAAACAAGTCAGTCGCGCAACAATCACAGTCTGCCACAGCTTCGCATTTGACTTCATCATAGTCCTCAGATAAAATGAAAACTTGTCCAATTAAATCTTGACTTAGACCTATTCTGCATAGTCCGAGTGCTAATAATATAATTGTAAACCGAAGCATCATATTTTTCTTGGGCCAATTCTGGCTAACGGTTGGCAGATTTGCGATGGGCGGG